>NZ_BCBQ01000206.1:0-511 GCF_001320885.1 Pseudomonas sp. NBRC 111140 | reverse complement strand
CCGTCACCGCACACCGAAATCACCGGGCGGTCCGGGTGCACCAGGTGCGCGGCCATCGCCGATGGCAAGCCGGCGCCCATGGTCGCCAGGGCGTTGTCCAGCAGCACGGTGTTGGGCTTGTGCGCCTTGTAGTTACGGGCGAACCAGATCTTGTAGATGCCGTTGTCCAGGGCAACGATGCCTTCGGACGGCAGTACACGACGGATGTCGGCCACCAGGCGCTGCGGGTAGACCGGGAAGCGGTTATCGTCGGCACCTTCGGCGATCTGTGCTTCGTTGGCTTCACGAATGGCCATCAGGCGGGTGAAGTCCCAGTGCGACGTGTCGTTCAGCGCTTCGCTGATCTGCCACACAGCGTTGGCAATGTCGCCGATCACTTCAACCTGCGGGAAGTACACGGCATCGACTTCAGCGGAGCGGAAGTTGATGTGAATGACCTCGGTGCCGCCACGGACCATGAAGAATGGCGGCTTCTCGATCACGTCGTGGCCGATGTTGATGATCAGGTCGG
>NZ_BCBQ01000205.1:0-513 GCF_001320885.1 Pseudomonas sp. NBRC 111140 | reverse complement strand
GGGAACCCCGGAGCGCAGCGTAGGGGCCGGATGATGGGAGCGCAGCGTTTTTTGGTTACTTTTTGTCGCGTTTGACAAAAAGTGACTCGCCGTAAGGGCGAAAGGGTGAGTCAGTGTCGCCATCGCAAACGGACTGTTCGCTGAGTCAAAACAGTCAAAACTGCCTTGCTTCTTGCTTCTTGGATGTGGGCCTTCACACCGAGTAAGCATTCATTCACTCAGGTGGCGCACAGTCACCTTTCCGCCCTTACGGCGGGTCCCTTTTTGTCGTGGCAAAAAGGAACCAAAAACCGTCCGCTCCCATCATCCGGCCCCTACGCTACGCTTCGGGGTCCCCTCGCTCCGGGCTTGCTCCCGGGAGGACCGCGCTGCAGGCCCCATCCTGGGGCCCAGCGCTTGACGGGCATCCATGCCCGTCACCTCCCTCCGCAAGCCCTGCGCTCGGCCTCCTGAAGTCGCAATCTGCGTCGCCTGAACTACCGCGCGCTTAGAAGCAAAAGCCGAAGCAAGAGC
>NZ_BCBQ01000204.1:0-667 GCF_001320885.1 Pseudomonas sp. NBRC 111140 | reverse complement strand
ATCGGCCACGTTGACCACGGTAAGACCACTCTGACCGCAGCTCTGACTCGCGTTTGCTCCGAAGTTTTCGGTTCGGCAATCGTTGAGTTCGACAAGATCGACTCGGCTCCGGAAGAAAAAGCGCGCGGTATCACCATCAACACCGCTCACGTTGAGTACAACTCGACCATTCGTCACTACGCTCACGTTGACTGCCCAGGTCACGCTGACTACGTGAAGAACATGATCACCGGTGCTGCCCAGATGGACGGCGCGATCCTGGTTTGCTCGGCCGCCGATGGTCCGATGCCACAAACCCGTGAGCACATCCTGCTGTCCCGTCAGGTTGGCGTTCCGTACATCGTGGTCTTCCTGAACAAGGCTGACCTGGTAGACGACGCTGAGCTGCTGGAACTGGTCGAGATGGAAGTTCGCGACCTGCTGTCCACCTACGACTTCCCAGGCGACGACACTCCGATCATCATCGGTTCCGCTCGTATGGCCCTGGAAGGCAAAGACGACAACGAAATGGGCACTACCGCTGTTAAGAAGCTGGTAGAGACTCTGGACAGCTACATTCCTGAGCCAGTTCGTGCCATCGACCAGCCGTTCCTGATGCCGATCGAAGACGTATTCTCGATCTCGGGTCGTGGTACCGTTGTTACCGGTCGTATCGAGCGTGGTATCG
>NZ_BCBQ01000203.1:0-697 GCF_001320885.1 Pseudomonas sp. NBRC 111140 | reverse complement strand
GCGGTGGAGTCGGCAGTGCGCTTGGCCAGGGCCCGCACTTCGTCGGCCACCACGGCAAAGCCACGTCCCTGCTCACCGGCACGAGCTGCTTCGATGGCCGCGTTCAGGGCCAGCAGGTTGGTCTGTTCGGCAATGGAGCGGATGGTGCCGAGGATCGACTGGATGGCGTTGCTGTCACGCTCCAATTGCTGGATCGACTGCGCCGACTGCTCGATCTCGTGGCTCAGGCGGTCCACGCTGCTTACCGCGGCATCGATCTGTTGCTGGCCTTCGCGGGCTTGCTGCTGGCCGCTGTCGGCCGACTGCGCCGCCTGGCTGCAAGACCGCGCTACTTCGTTGGCGGTGGCGACCATCTCGTGGAAGGCAGTGGACACCATGTCCACGGCTTCGCGCTGACGGCCGGCGGCCTCGGCCATGTCGCTGGAGACGCGGGTCGAGCTGCTGGAGGTGCTGAGGATCTTGCTGGCGGCAGCGCCGATGTGCTGGATCAGGCTGCGAATGGCGCCGAGGAATTGGTTGAACCAGCTGGCCAATTGCGCGGTTTCGTCGCGGCCGCGGATTTCCAGGTTGCGGGTCAGGTCGCCTTCACCTTGGGCAATGTCTTCCAGGCCATTGGTGACACTGTTGATCGGGCGCACGATCAGTTTGGCGAAGGCCGCACCGACCACGGCGAACAGCACGGCCAGCACCACGGCGA
>NZ_BCBQ01000202.1:0-708 GCF_001320885.1 Pseudomonas sp. NBRC 111140 | reverse complement strand
GCGGGCGGAAGTGATTTCGTCACGGTCGTAACAGGCCAAGGCGGCGGCCAGGCTGTAGGGGTTATCGATGTGTTGGGGTTCGGCCGTCGCCAGCCAGGCGTCGTGATCGTTGCTGGCTTGCAAGGCTTGGTTGCGCAGGGCGGCAATGCGCCGTTCCAGCTCATCGCGCTCGGCGAGAAAGCGCCGGTACTTCTCGACATCGAGGCGCTGTACCAGGCGCGCGCCGTGGGGCGAGTAGTCCTTGTGGGTGAGCGCCTGAAATTGCAATTCGGCCGGCGACAGGGCGGGGCCCCGGCGCTCCAGGCCAAGCCGGAACGCGGCCAGTTCCGGCGAGGGGGCGTCCGCCGGGTACATGCTTTCCAGCGTCTTGTTCAGCAGCATGGCCACCAGGTTGCGATGGTGGAAGTCGCGGCTTTGCACGCTCAGTTGTTCGGCATCCAGCCGGTAGCACGCCGGCACGCGCTCCTGCTCGGGCGGTTGTGCGGGTTTGGTGTGCTCCAGTTGCTCGGCGGGCATCAGGTCGCGCAGTTGATGCTGGTAGGCCGAGACCGACAGGCTCAGGTCCAGGGCCATGCCTTCGGCGTCGGCAAGCGCGACCACCACCGGCACTTTCGGCTGGGTGTAGGGGTAGTGCCGCGCCATGGCGACGAGGTTGCCGATGGGCAGGATTTCGCTGATCGGGTCGCTGCTCCAGGTCAGCGGCATGCG
>NZ_BCBQ01000201.1:0-719 GCF_001320885.1 Pseudomonas sp. NBRC 111140 | reverse complement strand
GGTCGATGGACCACCACCTGAACAATGCCTACCGCGCCTACGACCGGGGCGATTGTGCACGCGTCATGCTCGAGTTGTCGCAGGTTGACCGCACCAGCCGTGCACGGCCGTTCATCCACCCCGAGGTATCGTTGCTGCGCGGCCAGTGCCTGGAGCGCCAGGCGTTGTACGTGGATGCTGCGCAGACTTACCAGTACTTGATCCAGCAGTACCCGGGCAACGAGTACGCCTATCGTGCCCAGGCGCGCCTGCAGACGCTGGAAAAACTCGGCCATGTGCGCGGCGTTGAAGCGGCCGTGGCCAGCCCGGTGACGACCGCACCTTGGCGCTAACACCAAGGTGTGGTTTATTTCACGAGATTTGCTGCGCGCGCTGCGCTAATCTGTAACTCAGCTGTTACAACAACCGCCAGTACCTTGTATTCCTGGCATCAGGTACGGAATACACTCGCGATCATGTTCAACAAGCGCCACATCGAACGTCATCAACTGCCTTGCGTCCTCAAGGTGTTCAACCGTTTTACCGGTCAGGAACTCGGTCAGCTGGGCAATGCCTCCGAAGATGGCTTGATGGTCATCAGCCAGCTACCCGTGCTGGTCGGGCCTGATTACGAGCTGCAACTGCGCATGCCACTGGCTGGCGGCGGGCACCAGTTCGTCAACCTCACCGCCAGTTGCCTGTGGTGCCGCGAGGACCAGACGCCGGGGCACTACGATTCG
>NZ_BCBQ01000200.1:0-791 GCF_001320885.1 Pseudomonas sp. NBRC 111140 | reverse complement strand
ACCTGGCCATCGAGGACAGCGGGCCGGGCATTCCCGAAGAAGAGCGTACTGCGGTGCTGAAGCGGTTCTACCGCAGTGATGAAGGCCACCGCCATGCCGGGTTCGGGCTGGGGTTGTCGATCGTTGCGGCGATCGTCGACCTGCATGGGTTCGGGCTGGAGATTGGAGAGAGCGAGCTGGGTGGGGCCAGGTTAGTGCTGCACTGCCCGCTCGCGGGGCTGGCCAAGTAAAAGCGGGGCCGCTTTGCGGCCCCTATACGCCGATCAGTCAGCCAGACGCCAGGTAGTCGCGCCCTTGCTGTCTTCCAGCACTACGCCCATGGCGGTGAGCTGGTCGCGAATACGGTCCGACTCTGCCCAGTTCTTGTCCGTACGCGCCTGCAGACGCGCCTGAATCAGGCCTTCCACCTCGGCAGCATCGACCTTGCCTTCGGCACCCGCACGCAGGAAGTCATCGGCTTCCAGCTGCAGCACACCCAGCACATCACCCAGCTCGCGCAGGCGACCAGCCAGGCCGGCAGCCGCTTCCAGGTCGCTGTCGCGCAGGCGGTTGATCTCGCGCACCAGGTCGAACAGCACAGCGCAGGCTTCAGGGGTGCCGAAGTCGTCGTTCATCGCCACGCTGAAGCGCTCGACGAACGCTTCGCCACCCTTGGCCGCCACCCGTGGCAGGCCGCGCAGGGCGTGGTAGAAGCGCTCCAGCGCGCCCTTGGCATCACGCAAGCTGTCTTCCGAGTAGTTGATCGCGCTGCGGTAGTGGCTGGCCACCAGCAGGTAGCGCACCACTTCCGG
>NZ_BCBQ01000199.1:0-870 GCF_001320885.1 Pseudomonas sp. NBRC 111140 | reverse complement strand
GTAACCGTCTGGCCAACTCACCCCTCAGCACACAGACCAGCTCGGACAAGAACGGGTGGAAAACAAAGCCTTGCCCGCAGGTATACCCATTGAATAAGCCTGTATCTGACGTAGGTCATGCAGAGCCTGCCAGCGGGTCGCAATCGACGATGGCTTCATTGTATACTTCGGCTCCGCATACCCCTTGAGCTACAGGAACATCAGCATGACTGTACTCCAAACGATCTACTGGCAGCCTACGCCGCCTTAGCGCTACGCCCCCTCGCAACAACCTGCTTCCGCTAGCCTCGCTCGCGGGTGCTCACTGCTGTACGCCTGGTTTTACACCTTAAGCACACAGCAAAAAATCCTCAAAATTTGAATTTGTATCGATTCGCTCGCCACTCCCTTGGCGTGCGCGATGCTTTGCCTTGGATATTTATATGCTGCAAAAACTTAGACAAACGTGGTTTTCCAACGTCCGTGCCGACGTGCTCGCGGGGCTGGTGGTCGCACTCGCGCTGATCCCGGAAGCCATCGCCTTTTCCATCATCGCCGGGGTAGATCCCAAAGTCGGTCTCTACGCCTCCTTCTGTATCTGTGCTGTCATCGCCTTTGTCGGCGGGCGCCCCGGAATGATCTCGGCGGCGACAGGCGCCATGGCACTGCTGATGGTTACGCTGGTAAAAGAGCATGGACTCCAGTACCTGCTGGCCGCGACGCTACTATGTGGCGTACTTCAAATCCTTGCCGGCTACCTGAAGCTCGGCTCGTTGATGCGCTTTGTTTCACGCTCGGTAGTCACCGGCTTCGTAAACGCATTAGCGATTCTGATTTTTATGGCGCAATTGCCTGAGCTGACCAATGTCACCTGGCATGTCTATGCCATGA
>NZ_BCBQ01000198.1:0-884 GCF_001320885.1 Pseudomonas sp. NBRC 111140 | reverse complement strand
GCCAGCGACGAAGCCCGAGCGCAGGCCCGGCAGGTTGGAGCGCTTGGACAGGCTGTGGAACACCACGCAGCGCTTGAAGTCACTGCGGCCCAGTTCGGCGCAGGCGGTCAGCAGGCCCGGTGGCGGTGCGTCCTCATCGAAGTACAGCTCGCTGTAGCATTCGTCGGCCGCAATCACGAAGTCGTGCTCATCGGCCAGTGCAATCAGCTTTTTCAGGGTGTCCATCGGCACCAGCGCGCCGGTGGGGTTGCCTGGCGAGCACAGGAACAGGACCTGGCAGCGCTTCCATACCTCGGCCGGGACGGCGTCGAAGTCGGGGTTGAAGCCGTTGCTTTCCAGGCACGGCAGGTAGTGCGGGGTGGCACCGGCCAGCAGTGCTGCGCCTTCGTAGATCTGGTAGAACGGGTTGGGGCTGATGACCAGGCCGTCATCGGCACGGTTGACCACGGCCTGGGTGAAGGCGAACAGGGCTTCACGGGTGCCGTTTACCGGCAGGATGTGGCGGTCGGCATCCAGCCAGCCGGCCGGTACGCCAAAGCGCCGTTCGCACCACTGGCCGATAGCCTGGCGCAGGGCCGGCAAGCCGAGGGTGCTGGGGTATACCGCCAGCTTGTCGAGGTTGTCGGCCATGGCCTGGGCGACGAACGCCGGCGATTCGTGCTTCGGCTCACCGATCGACAGGGCGATGGCGCGTTTGTCCGCCGCAGGCTTCACGCTGCCCAGCAGGGCGCGGAGCTTTTCGAACGGGTAAGGCTGAAGCTGGGTCAAGGCATGGTTCATCTGCGCAAGGTCTCGTCAATCGTCTAATCGTTAAAAAGTCACGCGGGTCGGGCTGGTGTCGCTACCTTGGCCGGCCTGTAGCTGCTGCACGATGGCTTCCTGCA
>NZ_BCBQ01000197.1:0-895 GCF_001320885.1 Pseudomonas sp. NBRC 111140 | reverse complement strand
CACATCAACACCGCCCTGGCGCACGACCTGGTCGTGACCCTGAGCAACAATGCTCAGGTCACCATCAAGGCGGGCGAAACCAGCGCGCCGTACACCCACGATGCACAGGGCGACGACGTCTACAAAGACTCGGACGAGATCAGCCTGGGTATCAAGTCGGCGGTGGATGTCGATGGCCGTACCTTCGAAAACCTGCAACTGGGCGGCGATGCTTCGGTTCAGGTGACCGACACCACCGACGAAGTCGTGGCCAAGCTGACCGCCACGCCTTCGGTCACCGAAGGCGGTGAGATCACCTACACCATCACCCTGACCAACAAAGACGGTCTGCCGATCAACAACCACGGCGCCCTGACCTTCACGTTGAGCGACGGCACTACCGTCATCACCATCCCGGCCAACGGCACCACGGCTTCGGTCACCGTCACCGCGCCTGACAACGTCTATGTCGGTGCTAATGACCCCGTCGTGAAGTCCATCGCCACCGTTGAAGGCGCAGACGTCGACAAGTTCGAGCAACTGACCCTGGATAAAACCCAGGTCAGCACCACCGTCACCGACGAACCGGGTACTCCGGGCAACGAAGGCGATTTGGTCAAGGTCACTATTACAGCCGATCAGGCTTCGGTGGCCGAGAACGTCAAGCCGACCTTCACCGTTCACATCAACACCGCCCTGGCGCACGACTTGGTCGTGACCCTGAGCAACAATGCCCAGGTCACCATCAAGGCTGGCGAGACCAGCGCGCCTTACGAGCACGCGGCACAGGGCGATGACGTCTATCTGGACAGCGGCGAAATCACCCTCGGCATCAAGTCGGCCGTGGATATCGACGGCCGTACCTTCGAAAACCTGCAATTGGGCGGTGATGCTTCGGTTCAAGTGACCGACACCC
>NZ_BCBQ01000196.1:0-974 GCF_001320885.1 Pseudomonas sp. NBRC 111140 | reverse complement strand
GTGTTCGGTGCCCTGCCGCTGAACGTCGGCGACCAGGCCGATGACCGCCGCCTGGTGGACTCGACCCGTTCCCTGTTCAAGACCGGGTTCTTCCAGGACATCCAGTTGAACCGCGATGGCAATGTGCTGATCATCAACGTGGTCGAGCGCCCGTCGGTGTCGAGCATCGAGATCGAAGGCAACAAGGCGATCAGCACCGAAGACCTGATGAAGGGCCTGAAGCAATCGGGCCTGGCCGAGGGCGAAATCTTCCAGCGTGCCACCCTCGAAGGTGTGCGTAACGAGCTGCAGCGCCAGTACGTGGCCCAGGGCCGCTACTCGGCCGAGGTCGACGCCGAAGTGGTGCCGCAGCCGCGCAACCGTGTGGCGCTGAAGATCAAGATCAACGAAGGCACCGTCGCCGCCATCCAGCACATCAACATCGTTGGCAACAACGTGTTCGATGATGAAACCTTGGGGCAGCTGTTCGAGCTGAAGACCACCAACTGGCTGTCGTTCTTCAAGAACGATGACAAGTACGCCCGTGAAAAACTCTCCGGTGACCTGGAGCGCCTGCGTTCCTACTACCTGGACCGCGGCTACATCAACATGGACATCGCCTCCACCCAGGTGTCCATCACGCCGGACAAGAAGCACGTCTACATCACCGTCAACATCAACGAAGGCGAGAAGTACACCGTTCGCGACGTGAAGCTGTCCGGTGACCTCAAGGTGCCGGAAGACCAGGTCAAGTCGCTGCTGCTGGTGCAGCCAGGCCAGGTGTTCTCGCGCAAGGTGATGACCACCACCTCCGAGCTGATCACCCGCCGCCTGGGTAACGAAGGCTACACCTTCGCCAACGTCAACGGCGTGCCACAGCCGAACGACCAGGACCACACGGTCGACATCATGTTCGTGGTCGACCCGGGCAAGCGTGCCTACGTCAACCGCATCAACTACCGCGGCAACACCAAGACCGAAGACGAAGTGCTGCG
>NZ_BCBQ01000195.1:0-1132 GCF_001320885.1 Pseudomonas sp. NBRC 111140 | reverse complement strand
TGAATCGCCCCTGGTTTCGTAGACACCTCCAAGCCTCATAATGAGGCCCAAATAGGAGGTGCCATGAGTCGTCAGCGTTACCCCGAAGAATTCAAGATCGAAGCGGTCAAGCAAGTGACCGAAAAAGGCAAACCTGTCGCCGAGGTCGCCCAGCGCCTGGGCATGTCCGTGCACAGCCTTTACGCCTGGATCAAGGTCTACAGCAAGCCCCAAGAGCAGCGTCAACAAGACGACGATCAGCAGGCCGAATTGCGTAAGCTACGCGCTGAACTCAAGCGCGTGACGGAAGAGCGAGACATCTTAAAAAAGGCCGCCGCGTACTTTGCCAAGGAGTGCGGCTGAAGTACGCCTTCATCAAGAAGCACTCGACGGATTACTCGGTGCGGCGCCTTTGCCAAACCCTCAAGGTGCACCCCAGCGGCTACTACGCCTGGCTGGCCGAGCCTCAATCTGCCCGAGCAAAAGAAGATCAACGTCTGCTTGGCTTGATCAAACACGCTTGGCTAGAAAGCGGAGGTGTGTATGGCTACCGCAAAATTCACGATGACCTACGTGAGCTGGGAGAGGAATGCGGACGAAATCGAGTCGGGCGCTTGATGCAGGAGGAGGGGCTGCGTTCGCAAACGGGCTATCGGCGGCGTCCAGGGTTTTACGGAGGAAAACCAACAGTGGCCTCGCCCAACCACCTCGCGCGGCAGTTCAAGGTCAGTGAGCCGAACAAGGTCTGGGTGACAGATATCACTTACATCCGCACCTATGAAGGGTGGCTCTACCTCGCGGTAGTGCTGGATCTGTTTTCACGCCAAGTAATTGGTTGGTCAATGAAGCCAAGGATGAGCAGCGACCTGGCTATCGACGCGATGTTGATGGCTGTTTGGCGACGCAAACCTCAGCAGCAAGTGATGATTCACTCGGATCAAGGCAGTCAGTTCAGTAGCTCGGATTGGCAAAGTTTCTTGAAGGCCAACAATGTAATCAGCAGCATGAGCCGGCGGGGAAACTGCCACGACAATGCCGTAGCCGAGAGTTTTTTCCAGCTTTTGAAGCGGGAGCGAATCCGACGAAAGATCTACACAACCCGTGAAGAAGCCCGAAGTGATATTTTCGATTATATCGAGATGTTCTATAACCC
>NZ_BCBQ01000194.1:0-1178 GCF_001320885.1 Pseudomonas sp. NBRC 111140 | reverse complement strand
AGAGGTTTTGAAGGGCGAGTACAGCCGCAACGTCGGCCCGAATATCGATGCCTGGTCCGACTTCCAGCCGCTGGGTGTGGTTGCTGGCATTACCCCGTTCAACTTCCCGGCCATGGTGCCTCTGTGGATGTACCCGCTGGCCATTGCTTGCGGTAACGCGTTCATCCTCAAACCTTCCGAGCGCGACCCAAGCTCGACCTTGTACATTGCCCAACTGCTGCTGGAAGCCGGCCTGCCGAAGGGCATCCTCAACGTGGTGCACGGTGACAAGGAAGCGGTGGATGCGCTTATCGAAGCGCCAGAAGTAAAAGCGCTGAGCTTCGTTGGTTCAACCCCGATCGCCGAGTACATCTATGCCGAAGGCACCAAGCGTGGCAAGCGCGTGCAAGCCTTGGGTGGCGCGAAGAACCACGCCGTGCTGATGCCGGATGCCGACCTGGACAATGCTGTAAGCGCACTGATGGGCGCGGCCTACGGTTCGTGTGGCGAGCGTTGCATGGCTATTTCGGTTGCGGTGTGCGTGGGCGACCAGGTAGCCGATGCCCTGATTGCCAAGCTGGAACCGCAAATCAAGGCGCTGAAGATTGGTGCCGGCACCTCGTGCGGCCTGGACATGGGCCCGCTGGTGACTGCTGCTGCCCGTGACAAGGTAGTGGGTTACATCGATGACGGGGTTGCTGCTGGTGCCAAGCTGGTGGTGGATGGCCGTGGCTTGCGTGTGGCCGGTAATGAAGATGGCTACTTCGTGGGGGGTACTTTGTTCGACAAGGTGACCCCGCAGATGCGCATCTATAAAGAAGAGATCTTCGGCCCGGTGCTGTGCGTGGTGCGTGTGAACAGCCTGGAGCAGGCCATGCAACTGATCAATGATCACGAGTATGGCAACGGTACCTGCATCTTCACCCGTGACGGTGAAGCGGCGCGCCTGTTCTGCGACGAGATCGAAGTGGGCATGGTGGGTGTGAACGTGCCGCTGCCGGTGCCGGTGGCTTATCACAGCTTTGGTGGCTGGAAGCGTTCGCTGTTCGGTGACCTGCATGCCTATGGCCCTGACGGGGTGCGCTTCTATACGCGTCGCAAGGCGATTACCCAGCGTTGGCCGCAGCGTGCCAGCCATGAAGCGTCGCAGTTTGCATTCCCTAGCCTTTAAGGCCGGTGACTAAAGCGGGGAGGCCGGT
>NZ_BCBQ01000193.1:0-1397 GCF_001320885.1 Pseudomonas sp. NBRC 111140 | reverse complement strand
TGGCGGGTTTCCCAGTCGAAGGCCCAGAGCACCGCATTGACGCTGTCGAGCAGCGAGCTGAACAGCTGATCGCGCTCACTCAGGCGGGCAACCTCGCCTTGGGCGTGGAGGAGTGCCAGTAACGTCTGGGCGGCTTCGGGAGGTGGGGTGCCGGGCAATGTCGTTGGAATGTTCTTGGCCATGTGCACGAAGCGGGTCTCAACGTGAAAGCGTGCGGCCAGCATCCGGCCCGCCACGCGGGCGATGTGCCGAATTTGAGTGGGAACGTGGGGGCTAAGTTCCGGACGGCACGCCCCACGGTGGGGCGTGCCGATCAACGGTGGTCAGGCGCCGGTCGGGCGCAGGGAGTAGGTCTTGAGTTGTGCCGCGAAGTCGCGCAGGGCGTGGATACCGCTGCTTTCGGCCTCGTGTACCCAGTCCTTCATGGCCGCCAGCATGTCGTGGCCGTTGGCGCTGGTGCGTGCCCAGATCTGCTGCAGGGCCAGGCGCTTTTCGTAGATGGTTTTCAGTGCCTGGCTGTGCGCGAGCATCGACTCGATGCGCACGTGGTGGCGGTCTTCCAGCAGGCTGGTTTCACGCGACAGCAGGCGTTTGGCACGGCGGAAGCGGTGACGCACCGAGGTATCGACGCGGGCCAGCTCCTGTTTCACCAGCGGGCCGATCACCAGCTTGCGGTACTGGGCCATGATCTGGAAGCGGTTGTTGAGGATGGCCATGGCAGTATCCATGTCCAGGTTGGCCTTGCCGGCCACCCGGTGGGCGATGGGCGCTACACGCTGCACCTTGGCCAGACGCAGCAGGCAGAAGAGGCGGATCCAGGCCCAGCCCATGTCGAACTCCCAGCGTTTGACCGAGAGCTTGGCCGAGTTGGGGTAGGTGTGGTGGTTGTTGTGCAGTTCTTCACCACCGATGACGATGCCCCACGGTACCAGGTTGGTGGCGGCGTCGCGGCATTCGAAGTTGCGGTAGCCGAGGGCATGGCCCAGGCCGTTGACCACACCGGCGGCCCAGAACGGAATCCACATCATCTGCACCGCCCAGATGGTGATGCCGATGGTGCCGAACAGCAGCAGGTCGATGACTGCCATCAGTGCGATACCGCCCAGCTTGTAACGCGAGTAGAGGTTGCGTTCGATCCAGTCTTCCGGGCAGTTCTTGCCGTAGATGCGCAGGGTTTCGGGGTTGCGTGCCTCTTCACGGTACAGCTCGGCACCTTTGCGCAACACCGTACTCAGGCCCTTGTGCACCGGGCTGTGGGGGTCGTCGGGGGTTTCGCACTTGGCGTGGTGCTTGCGGTGGACGGCGGTCCACTCGCGGGTGTTCTGCGCCGTGGTCAGCCACAGCCAGAAACGGAAGAAATGCTTGAGCGCGCCGTTGAGCTCCAAGGCCCGGTGCGG
>NZ_BCBQ01000192.1:0-1666 GCF_001320885.1 Pseudomonas sp. NBRC 111140 | reverse complement strand
TCCTCAACGCCGACGTGTACTTCATCGATTACCTGCCGTCGCAGATCCAGGCCCAGGACGTGTACATGGTCTGCGGTGCGGCGCTGGTCCTGAGTTTCTTCGCCACCCTGTACCCGGCCTGGCGTGCGGCCCGCACCCAGCCTGCAGAGGCGCTACGTTATGAGTGAGTCGCGCATGAGTGATAAAGCCGTTCTGAGTTGCCGCAACCTGGGCAAGTCCTACGACGAGGGCCCGGAGTCGGTGCAGGTGCTGTCCGGCCTCAACCTGGAGCTGCACGCCGGTGAGCGTATCGCCATCGTCGGCAGCTCGGGCTCTGGCAAGAGCACCTTGCTCAACCTGCTGGGTGGCCTCGACCGGCCGACCCAAGGCAGCGTGTGGCTGGCGGGCGAAGAGCTGTCCGCGCTAGGCGAGCGTGCCCGTGGCCTGCTGCGCAACCGTGAGTTGGGCTTTGTCTATCAGTTTCACCACCTGCTGCCAGAGTTCACCGCCATCGAGAACGTGTGCATGCCGCTGCTGATCGGCCGCACGCCCATCCCCGAGGCCCGTGAGCGTGCCGAGGCGCTGCTCAAGCGCGTAGGCCTGGGCCACCGTTTGAACCACAAACCGGCCGAGCTGTCCGGTGGCGAGCGCCAGCGCGTGGCGATTGCCCGAGCGCTGGTCAACCGCCCTGGCCTGGTGATGCTCGACGAGCCGACCGGCAACCTCGACCACCATACCGCTCAGGGCATTCAGGAACTGATGCAGGAGCTGTCCAGCGCCTCGCGCACGGCATTCCTGGTGGTTACCCATGACCTCAACCTGGCGCGGCAGATGGACCGTGTATTGAAGCTCGACGACGGCCATCTGGTGGCGATCTGATCGACTGCTCGGGGTGGCTGGTGCCGCCCCGTTTTCCTGTTTTCATTGGGTGATTTCGTACATGTTCAGACCCTTGCCCATTTTTATCGGCGCGCGCTACACCCGAGCCAAGCGTCGCAACCACTTCATCTCGTTCATCTCGATGACGTCGATGATCGGCCTGTCGCTGGGCGTGCTGGCGATGATCGTGGTGCTGTCGGTGATGAACGGCTTCCAGCGCGAAATGAGCTCGCGCATTCTCGGGTTGGTGCCGCATGCCGCCATCCTTGGCGTGCAGCCATTGGACGATTGGCACAAGGTGGCCGACGCTGCCATGCAGAACCCGGCGGTGATGGCGGTGGCGCCGATTACCGAGATGGAAGGCATGCTGTCGTACAAAGGTGCGATGCAGCCGATTCAGGTGGGTGGTATCGACCCGGCCGAGGAGGGCAAGGTCTCGATCGTTGGCCAGCACATCGTGCAGGGCCGCTTGCAAGACCTGCAGCCAGGTGAGTTCGGTGTGGTCATCGGCGAGCTGACGGCGCGGCGTTTTCGTCTGAACACTGGCGACAAACTGACCTTGATCGTGCCGGAAATCAGCAAGGAGCCGGGTGGCATTACCCCGCGCATGCAGCGCCTGACCGTGGTCGGGATCTTCAAGGTGGGCGCCGAGCTGGATGGCTCGCAAGCCTATATCCATGTGGCTGATGCTGCCGAGATGCAACGCTGGGCGCCGGGCCAGGTGCAGGGCGTGCGCCTGAAGCTGCATGACCTGTATGCCGCGCCGCAGGTGTCCAAGGCAATTGCTGCAGGGCTCGGCGACGCCTAC
>NZ_BCBQ01000190.1:0-1763 GCF_001320885.1 Pseudomonas sp. NBRC 111140 | reverse complement strand
CTTCGGTCACGCTAGGCGACGCAGTCAGGGTCGCGGTAGTGGTGTCGACCGAATCGTTGATCGTGGTCTGAGCCGGGGTCGGATTCGGGGTCAGCTGCTCGAAGTTACCGCCCGTGGCGGTCTCGATGGTGACGCTGACGGTCGAGCCGTTGTTGTAGACGTCGTTGGCCGGGGTCTGGAAGTCGACACTGCCCTGGGTCTTGCCCGCTTCAACGGTGATGGTCTGGCCGTTGGACAGGGTCACGGTTACCGGAGTCTGGGCAGGGTTGCTCAGGGTCACGGTATAGGTGATCACGCCACCTTCGGTCACGCTAGGCGACGCAGTCAGGGTAGCCGTGGTGGTGTCGATGGTATCCGTCACCTGGGTAACCGCAGGCGTTTGCGGCAATGTTACCGTCAGACCGCCACCACCGGTGCTACCTGTCACGGTCGCCGAAATCTGGCCACCGTCGATATATGGGGTGTCATTCGCCGGGACCACGACATTGACGCTACCGCTGGTCTGCCCGGCCGGAATGACGATCACAGCACCATTGGACAGGGTAACGACCAGGTTGGTGGTCGGTGCCTGGCCAACCGTGGCGGTATAAACGATTACGCCACCCGCCTCGCTGATCGAAGGGGTAGCGCCAAGAATCAGGTCCGTAGCAACGTTGGTGTCCGTCGTCGGTGGGATCACCAGGTTGTTGCCGTTGGTGTCCAGCAGGCCCACTTCCTCGCTATCGAGCGCAGCGGCAAAGCCCAAGCCGTCAGTCGGGAAGCCAACCGTCGGGTCGACCCGGCCCGCCGTTTCTTCGAGCATCACGAAGCTATGACCACCGCCCAGCGCACCACCACCGCCCGCTGCCGACGGGCCAGCTGCGGTAGCTTCAAGCTCTGTAGTCGGGTCGACACCCGCAGCAATCGCCTGCTGCAGCTCTTCCACCGACGGCGCAGCCTGGGCAGTCGCCTGGCTCAGATCGGTGCTGCTGTCAGGTGCTTCAGCGCTCCATTGGCTATCGCGACCCAGATCGAGCAGACGGCCATCAGCCAGTTCCAGAGTAACCGCGCCACCAGGACCAGTGAGCACTTCTTCACCGGTCAATAGACGGTCACCCTCGATGAGTACACGCCGGATGCCCTCTGGGGATACCGCAATAACCTGGCCGACAATACTTTTGACGATGGCTACAACGCTGCTCATTGGACTCTCCGTGTGACCCGATGGGGTACTTCCCTGCCAGAGCGGCGCTTGCTAGCCACTTCAGGCGGAACTATGTAGATGATCTCTTGACGTTTTTTGACGTCAATATTCCGTCTATAACTATTTGGAATTGCTTAACTGCCAAACTATTGACCTTATACATGCCATCCTAAACAATCGGCAATGTAATGTCACATTGATATTTGTACCTTAGCCAAGCGTTTCTCAAGGACAAATGTCGTACATCATCTAAAGCCTGTTTATCCCTCGATCCAGGTACTTATTTACACACCTGGGCCGCCATGGATGATGCGGCGAGGCCATCGTTCATCGGGCGCGGTCAGTGTTATTGGCATCAACATTCAAACCACTGTCAATCGCCCCGGCACTGCATGTCCATAAAGCACAAACCTTGCCGGGTTGCGGCTTGCCAGCGGACTGAAAGCAGGTTGAATCGCGAATGCGTTGCACGCTCAAGCCGCACAGGTTTTCAATTGTGCATACACCACGAGCAGCGAATTGTCGCAAATCAAAGAGATGCTGCGCGGGTGCGCCAATACTGCCGCCCCACTCATGGGAA
>NZ_BCBQ01000189.1:0-1669 GCF_001320885.1 Pseudomonas sp. NBRC 111140 | reverse complement strand
CCGACCCCAGCCTCGACTGTCATCAATGACAGCATCGACACTGTTACCGTAAGCATCGTCAGCAATGGCAATGTGACCGAAGACCAGCAACCTTCCTTTACGGTGAAAGTAAGCCAGGCGCTGGACCGTCCGTTGACCGTAACCCTGTCGAACGGCGACACAGTGACGATCGAAGCTGGCAAGACCGAAGTCGAGTACAAGACTCCGGCTCAGGGCGATGACGTCTATCACGACGCCGGCTCCATCACCCTCAGCGTTACCGACGCTACAGTTCCGGGTGCCACCTTCGAGAAGCTGGCCTTGGGTGGCCCGGCCACTGTTGAAATTTCGGACACCATCAGTGAGGTTGTGGCCAAGCTGACCGCCACGCCTTCGGTGACCGAGGGCGGCGAGATCACTTACACCATCACGCTGACCAACAAAGACGGCTTGCCGATCAACAACCACGGCGCCCTGACGTTCACGTTGAGCGACGGCAAGACCGTCATCACCGTGCCGGCCAACAGCACCACCGGTTCGATCACCGTGACTGCCCCGGACAACGTCTACGTCGGCAGCAACCCCCCAGTGGTGCAGTCGATCGCGACCGTTGTCGGCGCCGACGTCGGCAAGTTCGAACAGCTGACCCTGGACAAGACCCCGGTCAGCACTACCGTCACTGACGAGCCTGGTACTCCAGGCAACCCAGGCGGCAGCAACGAAGGTGATCTGGTCAAGGTCACCATCACGGCCGATCAAGCTTCGGTGGCTGAAAACGTCAAACCGACCTTCACCGTGCACATCAATCAGCCACTGGACCACGACCTGGTCGTGACCCTGAGCAACAATGCCCAGGTCACCATCAAGGCTGGCGAGACCAGCGCGCCTTACGAACACGCGGCACAGGGCGATGACGTCTACCTGGACAGCGGTGAAATCAGCCTCGGCATCAAGTCGGCTGTGGATATCGACGGCCGTACCTTCGAAAACCTGCAATTGGGCGGTGATGCTTCGGTTCAAGTGACCGACACCCTCGACGAAGTCGTGGCCAAACTGACCGCCACGCCTTCGGTGACCGAAGGTGGCGAGATCACTTACACCATCACCCTGACCAACAAAGACGGCCTGCCGATCAACAACCACTCGGAGCTGTACTTCAAGCTGACCGATGGTACGACTGTCGTCGTCGCAGCCAACAGCACCACCGGTTCCGCCACTGCAATCGCGCCGGATAACGTCTATGTCGGCGCTAACCAGCCAGTGGTCAACGCCATCGATGCGGTCAGCGGTGCAGATGCGTGGAAGTTCGAAAACCTGAACCTGGACAAGACTCCGGTCAGCACCCAGGTCACTGATGAGCCAGGTACGCCAGGCAACGAAGGCGATATCGTTAAGGTCACCATTACGGCTGACCAGGTATCGGTCGCCGAGAACGTGAAGCCGACCTTCACCGTACACGTCAATCAGCCGCTGGATCACGACCTGGTCGTGACCCTGAGCAACAATGCCACGGTCACCATCAAGGCTGGGGAGACCAGTGCGCCGTACGAGCACGCTGCACAAGGTGACGACGTCTACCAAGACGCTGGCGAAATCAGCCTGGGCATCAAGTCGGCGGTGGACGCCACGGGCGCTACCTTCGAGAACCTGCAGTTGGGTGGTGATGCTTCGGTCAAAGTGACCGACACCA
>NZ_BCBQ01000188.1:0-2000 GCF_001320885.1 Pseudomonas sp. NBRC 111140 | reverse complement strand
GGTGATTTGGTGGTGCGCTGGTTTGACAACTCGTTGACATTCCTCACGAAGCTACCGGGTTACCGAAATCTGATGATCTCGGCCTACGCTGAAGGGCTCCTCTACCTGTTCCGCAGCGACGCGTCGGCACTCACCTTCTCTCGTATCATCGCCCAATGGCAGAACACGATGCGCCCATGGAGTCGGCTAGTCCTGATCAGCCTGTTTATGGTCAGCGGAGGTTGCTTTGCCTGGTTCGTTTACCTCCAGCTCACGATCCTATTGCCGGTACTGCCTTAGCCGGCGCAGAGGAGTGTTTCAGGCCTGGGGACATCTGGATTGCCACTGCTACTCGATAGATAGTCGTGACAATCCAGATGTCTTCAACCTTGAGGCGGGGTAGCGGTGGGTGGCTTAGGGGGCTCTCCTTGATCGGTACGGGCAAGACTGCTTCGCGTCTTCTCAATCCCCCACACTGCCTTCGCCACTTCTTCAATTTTCGCGACGAACTTGTCTACGTTGAAGCCTGCGATGAAAGCCAGTGCGAAAAAGCCTATCTCGCTTGCACCAGCATTTGAGCTCGACTCCAGCACCAACAATCCCGCCTTCAAAAACAGGTAGCTGACCGCACCCGCGATCGTACTGGTGAGTGGGCGAATGAAATACCAAACCTGCCAGTCGGGATCCCAGCGCTTGTAAACGCATTTGTTCAGGTAAATCGAGCGGAAGCAGTACAGCGCGCCGCCCACATAGGCTATGGCCCCGCACATCAGGGGCACCTTCAAGGGTGCGTAGGGCTGAGGTAGCCAGTCCAAGGCCATGGAGCCGATGGAATAGGTTGCAAAAACCAGAAGGGCCAGCAGGTAGAAAATGATCAGGATCGTGTAATCCCTTCTTGGCTTGGTTGCGGATGCTTCACTCATCTGCTGACGACTCCCTGACAACTTTTTCAATACGGAGCATCACAATCTGCTGATGCTCACCCACTGTTTCGCCAGGCTTCACGTCCAAATTGAGCCTGCGCTTCAGGTAATACAGCTGAGGTTCACGCGCACGAAGGTAGGCTTCACCGTTCACCATCTGGTAGTCGTGCTCGATCGCTTTTCGTTTTTCAGGCGGATAGCTCGGGTTTGGGCCGATGACCACGTCGACAAAGGTTTCCCATTCCACGTCCTGGGGCACCTTGGCGGGCGCCGTCATCGACGCATGCAAAGCGGTGATGCGACCCAGTACGAAATCCTTGAATTTTTCGGATCGGAAGCAGTACGCGCGGGTATGCCATCGGAAGCCGTCATGCGCGAACGTCGTGGGAAAAATCGTGCGCAGCTCCGGAGAATCGAAGTTGGTCATTGATCGGTAGTCGACCTCGACGGCCTCACCCATCTGAATCGCTCGGATCAGCTTGATCAGAATCTGCTGATCCACCTGTCTTGTGGGGGATGGCAGGCTTGCAACGGGGGGCGCCCAGCCGATGAAACTGTCTGAAGGCGCGATATTCCCGATGCCGCGCTGCAGCAGCTCATTCAGGTAATGCCCAGGATCAGGATTCGCGAGTACGGGCTTGAAGTTGGGGCCGGCCACATATGCCTTGAGCGTACGATCGTAGGCCATATTGTCCGGAGCCAGCTCTTGGTAAGCCGAGAAATCCAGGGAAGCCTGTGGAACAGAAATTCCGAAAAAACCGGTCAGGTCGGAACGGTTTAGCCTGCCCTCCCAGAGCAGTCGAAAGTCAATGAATTCGAGGCGGCGTTCCTGGCCCCAGCGACCTGTGCGAGTAGCGGTAGCAGTCATGGAGGATCAGCCTGAAGAAGGTTGGGTATAAAAAATATTCGCATAAAATCTAGACGGGTTGAATTTCTATACGTATCTTATCTTACCTGAAGCGTTTCTCATAGTTGGCGCAGTGCCCGGGGAGGGATGAAATGGCTGCCAAGGTGACTTTTTTCCAAGTAGGTACTGGCGACATGACGTTGATCCGGCTCGCCGACACGTCAGTGACCACCATTTTGATCGACTCGCGT
>NZ_BCBQ01000187.1:0-2064 GCF_001320885.1 Pseudomonas sp. NBRC 111140 | reverse complement strand
CCAACACCCGTTCGGTCGCCGAGCTGGTACTGGCCGAGGCCATCCTGCTGCTGCGCGGCATCCCAGAGAAAAACGCTTCCTGCCACCGTGGTGGCTGGATCAAGAGTGCGGCCAACTCGTTCGAAATCCGTGGCAAGAAACTGGGCATCGTCGGCTACGGCTCGATCGGTACCCAACTGTCGGTCCTGGCCGAAAACCTGGGCATGCAGGTGTACTTCTACGACCCGCTGACCAAACTGCCACTGGGCAACGCCGTGCAGGTCACCAGCCTGAACGAGCTGCTGGGCCTGGCCGACATCGTCTCGCTGCACGTGCCTGAGCTGCCGTCCACCCAGTGGATGATCGGCGAGAAGGAAATCCGCGCGATGAAGAAAGGCGCGATCCTGATCAACGCCGCCCGTGGCACCGTGGTCGAACTGGACCACCTGGCCGCTGCCATCAAGGACAAGCACCTGATCGGCGCCGCCATCGATGTGTTCCCGATCGAGCCGCGCTCCAACGACGAAGAGTTCGAAAGCCCGCTGCGCGGCCTGGACAACGTGATCCTGACCCCGCACATCGGTGGTTCCACCGCCGAAGCCCAGGCCAACATCGGCCTGGAAGTGGCCGAGAAGCTGGTCAAGTACAGCGACAACGGTACTTCGGTATCTTCGGTCAACTTCCCGGAAGTGGCCCTGCCGGCGCACCCAGGCAAGCACCGCCTGCTGCACATTCACGAAAACATTCCCGGCGTACTCAGCGAGATCAACAAGGTCTTCGCCGAGAACGGCATCAACATCTCCGGTCAGTTCCTGCAGACCAACGAGAAAGTCGGTTACGTGGTAATCGACGTTGACGCCGAGTACTCGGACCTTGCGCAAGAAAAACTGCAACAGGTCAAGGGCACCATCCGTTCCCGCGTGCTGTTCTAAGTTTGCTTGCTGCATGAAAAAGGGAGGCCCTTGGGCCTCCCTTTTTTTATTTCACTTCAACCGTGATCTTCTTCGATTCCACGCTTGGCTTGAACGGCACGTGATACTGGTCCCCCAGGATCAGTTGCAAGGTGTGCTTGCCCGGCGTCAGGGTGATGCTGGTTTCGGTCTGCGCCTTGCCGAAGTGCAGCACCTGCGGGCCCGCCGGCAGTGCGGTGCCAGCCTCCGGCATCAGGCTGGTCGGCAGCGGCATGTCAGCCACTGGCTCTTTGTCCACATCCACCAGCAGGTGGTGGTGCCCGGTGTGCGGGGTCTGATCACCCGCAGGCTTGAGGGCCATACCCTCGATGCCGAACTTGACGGTGAAGGTCTTGTCGACCGTAGCGCCATCGGCGGGGGAAACGATGAAGACCTTGGCATCCTTGGGCGGCTCCTGGCTCTTCAGGGCGTCCGCGGCACTGGCGAACACCGACGCGCCCATCAACAGACCGGCAACGGCAGCACGCGAAATTAGGCTGTTCATTCACTTCTCCTGTGATTCACTTATTGACCGCAGCCTGGGATCCGACGGCGGCGGTAGTTCACATTAGTTGAATTATTCGCCAAGGTGTTCACATTGTCTGACAGAAATATTTCGGTCAGGGTTAAACAATGCCGAGGCTTCAAGGTCATAGGCTGCGTTCGATCACGGCGAGGAAGAAAGCCGTGGCGACAGTATTCAATCTGCTAAAAGAAAAGGGGCATTCATGCGTTCGACCATAGGGGTACTGCTGGCAGTACTGATCAGTCCATTGGCCCAGGCGGAGCTGATCGACGAAATCGCCGACCGGGGCGAACTGCGCATTGCCGTACAGGCTGATAATTCGCCGTACGCATTCAAACAAGACGACCACCTGACGGGTTTCGACATCGAATTTGGCCAGGACCTGGCCAGGGAGCTGGACTTGCGCGCCGAGTTCGTCGAAGCCCCTGCAACAGAAGTGCTGACAGGTGTCGAGAGCGGCAAGTACGACATCGCGCTCACGCCATCGACCGATGCGCTCAAGGGCGACGACGGCCCGCTCGATGTAAGCCTTCCGATTGGCGAAAAGAAGCTGGTGATCCCGTTCCAGAAGGACAACCCGGCGTTCGAAAGTGCGGTGAACAATGCGTT
>NZ_BCBQ01000186.1:0-2069 GCF_001320885.1 Pseudomonas sp. NBRC 111140 | reverse complement strand
ACGGCATCGTGCTCAACCCGATCGACTGGGCCGCTATTGAGCTGACCAAGGATGGGGAAGGCCGCTACATCATCGGCCAGCCACAGGAAGGCACCAACGCGAAGCTCTGGAATCGCCCTGTGGTTTCTACCCAGGCCATGACACAGAACGACTTCCTCGTCGGTGCGTTCAAGCTTGGCGCCCAGATCTTCGACCGCATGGAAATCGAAGTGCTGATCTCGACCGAGAACAGTGATGACTTCGAGAAGAATATGGCAACGATTCGTGCTGAAGAGCGCTTGGCCTTCGCCATCTACCGCGATGAAGCGTTCGTTACTGGTCCGCTGATCACTCCTTAATTCCTTGCGCTGGGGCGTCAGGAATGGCGCCCTACAGGAGTATTTCCATGGCACGTAAACAGGAAAAACCAGAGTCCACGGTTGAGCCGAAGGATACTGCCTCGACCACTGAGTCGAGCGGCAGCCAGCCTCAAGATGGAGCGTTGTCCCTCTCGCCTGGTGAAGCCGCCTCACCAAATCCTGGCGAGGCGGGTGCTCCCGCAACTGATTCAGTCTCGGGCGCAGAGCAGACACCGCCAGAAGCACCGGCAGAATCGGGGGGCGGATTGGGCGTCGCCGCAGGGGACCTGGGCGCCAGTGCCGGAGCTCCCGCTACGGAAGCAGGGGCATCGGTAGGTGATGGCCAGAGCGGGCCGACGGTGATCGAGGCTGGCGACGATACCAACCAGCCAGCTGCAGGGGATCTGGTTGCAGCTAACCCAAATCCAGTGACTCTTCAGATCTACCCGATGCGATCCTACATGGATGAGGGCGAGCTGCGCCGTCGGGGCGGTCCAGCCTATGTGGTGCCACGCAGGCACGCGGAGGAGCTTGTGCAGCGAAAGTTGGCATCGCTCGAACCGCTGAAGGAGTGAAGACATGCCGGTGATCAGTTTGACCACAGCCCGTCATCACCTGCGAGACCCTGACGATGATGACGAGTACCTGGAGCTCCTGATCGAGGCGGCTGAAGGGCAGGCGATGGACTATCTGAACCGCCGCGTCTATGTCGATCAGCAGGCGCTGGATGATGCTGTCGCCGCCGGTGATGCTGGCGAGTCTCCCATGCTCAGCAACAAGCAGATCCAGGCCGCATGCTTGCTGATCCTCGGCCACCTTTACGCCAACCGTGAGGACGTTGTGATCGGGACCATTGCCACCGAATTGCCGAAAGGTTCGGTCGCGCTCCTGACCCCGCACCGTGTCGGGTGGGGGGTATGAGAGCCGGGCCGCTACGTCATCGGTTCGAGGTGACCCACCGACATGAAGAGCGCAATAAGTCCGGGGGAGCCACAGTGACATGGCTTCCTGCAGCCCGCCCTGAAATGTGGGGCGAAGTCCGCACCCCTTCTGGGCGCGTAACGGCAGTTGCTGAAAAGCTGAGCGCTGTTGTCACGGCCGAAATCATCGGCAGGCCGCGCTCAGACATCGTTGCCGGGTCGCGTCTGATACGCCGCGGGGTCACTTACCAGGTCGAGGCGGTTTTGCCGGACAACGAGAACACCCTGATGAGGCTGCTTTGCTCATCGGTACCGAACCCATGAGGTGAACAATGAAAATTCGAGCACTAGGCCCGCTGACGGGCGCATCTGGTGAGCGTGAGAAGGGCGAAGAGTTCGAGGTCGACAATGCCTATGGCGAAGGCCTGATTGCTCGGGGCTACGCCGAAGCAGTCAGCGACAAGGCCGCGAAGCCAGCGAAGGCCGATCCGGCCAAGGAGTAGGGCATGGCGCGCCGGTCGAGTATTCGCGGCGACATCCGTCTACGCCGGACACTGCGCAACATCCACAAGACGATGGACAACGAGTTGCAGCCCGCGATGCTGGAGGCGGCGAACCGCATCCTGGAGACCCAGCGAGAGTTGATGCCCAAGGACACCGGAGCGGCCGCCGCCGCGCTCAGGGTTTACGTTTCGCCCAGCGGTTTAGATGCCCAGATCGGCATTCGTGGCAAGCGCGACAACCGACGGTTCTTCTACCTGCGCTTCATTGAGTACGGCACCAAGGGCTATACCGGCGGCAAGCGAGCTGG
>NZ_BCBQ01000185.1:0-2322 GCF_001320885.1 Pseudomonas sp. NBRC 111140 | reverse complement strand
CTTAGCCGATAAAAAACTGAGGAGTAATCCAAATGAAGTCTACGCGAAAACAGGTTGGAAAGGGTGGGGGCCGTTCCTTTCAGATGAGCTGGTTGCTATATACGCGAGCTATGAAGAGGCTAAGCAAGCGACAAAAAAGCTGGGGATTGTGAGTGTTCCGGATTATCGGAAAAGATACTACGAAGATCCCAGGCTCCCATCTAGCCCTGAAAAGGCTTATTCTGGCCGCGGCTGGACTAATTGGTATGATTTTTTTGATAGGCAGAAATCTAAATTTTATCCCACCTATTCAGAGATGGAGCAGGCGGTGCATAAATTGGGCATTACGAGTAAAGATGAGTATTTGGTTAGGCGTAAGGAAGACGAAAAATTACCCTGTGCGCCTTGGTCGGAGTACGCTTCTAAAGGCTGGGTCAGTTGGAAGTTTTTGTTTCGTTTCTTTAAGCCGCTTTTTTATAGTGATTTGGCCGAGGCTAGCGCCGCTGCTCAGCGGTTGGGGATTATAAGTGCGTCTGACTATAGAGCTAAATATAAACTGGATCCTCGTCTGCCGTGCGACCCTAAGAGTCACTTTCTTCCATGGTCAGGATGGCCAAATTTCCTTGGGGTTGAGCGCGACAGGAATTACAAAACATATGAAGAAGCAAAAAAAGCTGCCGAAAAATTTGGTTTTAAGTCATATGCCGAGTATAGAGACGGATATAAGCAGGATCCTAGGCTGCCGAGTGCTCCCTATCGAGCCTTCAAGCACAAAGGCTGGATCAGTATACAAGACTTTCTTTCGCTGGAAATAGCTCCTGATTATTCAGATAGCTACCCATGCTTGTGTGATGTATATGAGAAACATTTGAGGTTTCAAACAAATTATGCAATACGTCGCATGGCGTTGAGGGTGCTGATAAACGGATACTTTCACGAATTAAATTTACCTGATGATCCAAAATTTTTATTATTAAGGGCTAATAAGTTTAATGCTGCGCTGTATATATCATTGATTGAGTCTCAGGCAGAGTCCCTGAAGCAGCAGGTACACACGTCAATTTCGACATTTTTTCAGTGGGTTCTCGACGAAGAATGTACAGATGTCGATGGGGATGAGAGCGTCGTGCTAAACGACTTCAGAAATCCGTTTTCTAGCATCCTCGCCGGATTCGCCAAAGGGTTAGGCTATTCTAAACTAGGTCAGACGAATAAACCCTCGCTTGGTTACGAGTATATTTTGAGAGCTAGAAACTACCTCGTTCCTGATTATGAGATGTCTCTATCACGACGCGTGTCCCTAAGCCAGTTAGAGCATCTCCAAGAGTTCTTCGATAGCCGCGGAGACTGGCTTGATGTCCCATTATCGAAAATTGATGTCGATGATCCTCATACGGTATGGCGAAAGCTTGAGCGAATTGAGCGGGTTGTTGCTGGGAAACGGCGCAGAGTAGTTGTGTATCAGGTATGGTCTCCGGTTCGGTTTGTAGCGCTTTATACCTTGCTAAGGTTTCCATTACGGGGGCAACAGATTCTGTGGCTGGATAGCGGAGAGGCTGACCGAGAGGTCGGAGTTGTTGACATGGAAACTGGTACAATTGAGTGGAGGAAGAATACTGGGCATCTTGCTTTGCGTGGCACCAGGAGCAGTACACCTCAGGCGGCAGTTCAAAAAGGAATAAATGGATATCCAAAGTTCTATTGCACAACTAATAAAACTGGTGCTCGTGATCAAGGATACGAAGTCGAATGGATTCCAGAGGATTTGGCGTATTGGTTGTTGGTGTTGAGGGACTGGCAGGAAAAATACTCACCGCTTGATTACCCCACACCATGGACTTCGATAAAAACACACGCAGAGATCAATAGTGAGATTTTGAAATCTCGGGGTAGCCAATGCTTTCTTTTTCGACAAGATAAAACGGGTCAGCCTATTACTACGGCAACGGCCTTCCAGACCACATTGCCTAAGCTACTTTATCTCATTCAACGGGGTGGGGAAGATCTAGCCAGGAAAAACAGTCAGTACGGACCTCGTTATCTTAGTGACTACACTCCTCACTGCTTGAGGGTAAGTCTCATCACCGCCTATATAGCGGACGGGGATGCGCCGATACATATAGTGTCGAAGCTGGTTGGGCATGCAGCGCTCGTCATGACCATTCACTATGTGAGTCTTAAGGAACACCAAATGCGGAGGCCTATGCAAGAGGCCGAGAAGCGTGCTGAATATACCGCCTGTGATAATTTGGTGCGAGACGTGCTTGCCAATGGCTTGCAATCGCAAGCTAGGAATTTGATTGCAACTGACGGAAATAGGATTTTTTTCGAGAAGTCATCGAC
>NZ_BCBQ01000184.1:0-2404 GCF_001320885.1 Pseudomonas sp. NBRC 111140 | reverse complement strand
GCCCAGCACGCGGAAGTCGTAGGTGTCGATCTCGTCACCGTCAACCACCTGGTAAGTCATGCTCTTCTTGCCGGCGGCCACGTCATGCTGCAGGGCCAGCTGGTAGGACGACTTGTCCAGCACGCCGCGGTTCAGCGGCAGGCTCACGGCATCGCCACGGTCGCTGCCGGTGACCTTCTTGGCGCTCCAGTCGAAGTTCAGGTCGACCTTCTTGGCCTTGCCCAGGCCGCCGCGCTCGAAGTGATACTTCTGCGGCAGTAGGGTGTCGTTTTCCAGGCGCAGGGTGCTTTGCTCGGTCAGGCTGGCGATCATCATGGAGGCCTTGAAATTAAGGTCCCAGGTACCGTTGGCATTTTTGACCAGGCTGCGCTCGGCGGTACCGCTCATGGGCAGCTGCTTCCAGTCGGCGGTGTAGCTGGCCGAGAAGGGCTTCAGATCAGCTGCCTGGAGGGGCAGGGCGAGCACGGCGAGAGCCAAGAGCAGGGCGCGACGCATAAATTCTCCTAGGATCGAATCAAGTGACCGCTGGCCGCCAGTGGCTGGCCGTCCAGTAATGCGCCCTGTTCGCCAAGACGCAAGCGCCCTTCAGCGAACCAGCGCACCGCCAGCGGGTAGATCAGGTGTTCCTGACGGTGTACCCGTTGGGCCAGGCTTTCGACGGTGTCGTCAGACGCCACCGGTACCACAGCCTGTACGACCAGTGGGCCGCCATCGAGTTCCTCAGTCACGAAGTGTACGCTGCAGCCATGCTCGGCGTCGCCTGCTTCCAGCGCCCGGCGGTGGGTATGCAGGCCCTTGTACTTGGGCAGCAACGACGGGTGGATGTTGAGCAGGCGGCCCTGATAGTGGCGCACGAAGCCGCCGCTGAGGATGCGCATGAAGCCGGCCAGCACCACCAGGTCCGGGGCAAAGCCGTCGATGCGCGCCATCAAGGCGGCATCGAAAGCTTCACGGCCGTCGAACTGGGTGTGGTCAAGCACGGCACCTTCGATGCCCGCTGCCGTGGCGCGTTGCAGGCCGTAGGCATCGGCGCGGTTGGAAACCACCGCACGGATGCGCACCGGACTGTCCTGGCCTTGGCAGCTGTCGATCAGGGCTTGCAGGTTGCTGCCGGAGCCCGACAGCAGTACCACTACATTGCAGGTCTTGCTCGGCATCAGTGTGCCTTGAGGTTCTGCAGCTCGACCTGGGCGGCGCCTTCGGCGGCTTCGGCGATGTGGCCGATCACCCATGGCTGTTCACCGGCGGCGCGCAGTTCGTTCAGGGCCGCTTCGACCTGGTCCTGGGCGACGCAGATGACCATGCCCACGCCGCAGTTCAGCACACGGTGCATTTCGTGCTCGTCGACGTTGCCTTTTTCCTGCAGGAAGTCGAATACCGCAGGGCGCTGCCAGCTGGCCACGTCAACCACGGCCTGGGCGTTTTTCGGCAGCACGCGCGGGATGTTGTCCAACAGGCCGCCACCGGTGATGTGGGCCATGGCCTTGACTGCGCCAGTGTTCTTGATCAGTTGCAGCAGCGGCTTGACGTAGATGCGGGTCGGCGCCATCAGCAGGTCGGTCAGCGGCTTGCCGTCCAGCTGGGTGTTTTCGATGTCGGTAGCCGACACTTCGAGGATCTTGCGGATCAGCGAGTAGCCGTTGGAGTGCGGGCCCGAGGACGGCAGAGCGATCAGCGCGTCGCCAGTGGCAACCTTGGAGCCATCGATGATTTCGGCCTTTTCCACCACGCCGACGCAGAAACCGGCCAGGTCGTAGTCTTCGCCTTCGTACATGCCAGGCATTTCGGCGGTTTCACCACCGACCAGCGAGCAGCCGGCCAGTTCGCAACCGGCGCCAATGCCGGTGACCACGGTGGCAGCCACGTCAACGTTCAGCTTGCCAGTGGCGTAGTAGTCCAGGAAGAACAGCGGCTCGGCGCCGCATACCACCAGGTCGTTGACGCACATGGCGACCAGGTCCTGGCCGATGCTGTCGTGCTTGTTCAGGTTCAATGCCAGGCGCAGCTTGGTGCCGACGCCGTCGGTGCCGGAGACCAGCACCGGCTGCTTGTAGCCAGCCGGGATCTCGCAAAGGGCGCCGAAGCCACCCAGGCCACCCATGACTTCAGGGCGTGCGGTGCGTTTTGCCACGCCCTTGATGCGTTCGACCAGTGCTTCGCCGGCGTCGATGTCTACACCGGCGTCCTTGTAGCTCAGGGAGGGTTGCTTGCTCATTGATCCAGGCCTTTAGGAGGGAGGGATTCTTAAAAACGACCATGACGGCCAAGGCCGGCGGGTAAGCGGCGGCTGCCTGAAACGTCAGTGGTCTGTGAAGGCGCGCGATTTTATCAGGGTTGCCGGGCAGCGGCCATCCTCAGGCCGACGGGCAGGGCGGTAAATTGTTGAAAAAGGGCAGAGGGGGGG
>NZ_BCBQ01000183.1:0-2482 GCF_001320885.1 Pseudomonas sp. NBRC 111140 | reverse complement strand
TGCTTACCGCTTCCCTGGTCTGCGCCCTGATCATCCTCGACACCAACATTGTCGCGGTCAGCCTGCCCAGTATCGCGCGAGACCTGTCCGGCTCGTTCGCCGACATCGAATGGGTAGTCAGCGCCTACCTGCTGGCCTTCGCCGCTTGCCTGTTGCCCGCCGGTAGCCTGGCCGACCGCTTCGGCCGGCGGCGCATGCTGCTGCTCGGCCTGGTGCTGTTCGGCGTGGCTTCACTGGCCTGCGGTGCGGCGCCCAGCCTGCTGTTTCTCGACCTGGCCAGAGCCGCCAAGGGGGTAGGCGCTGCGTTGCTGCTGACCTCGGCCCTGGCGGCGATTGGCAACCGGTTCCATCAGCCACAAGAACGCATGCGTGCCTGGGCCTTCTGGGGCGCCTGCATGGGCGCCACCATCACCTTCGCGCCGCTGCTGGGCGGGGTGATTGCCAGTACCTTGGGCTGGCGCTGGATCTTCTACATCAACCTGCCGCTGGTGGCACTGCTGGCGGTAATGGTCATGCGCAGTATCGAAGAGTCTCGCGACAGTGCGGCGGCACGCCTGGACCCCTGGGGCAGCCTGACCTTCGCCGGCAGCCTGGGCTACCTGATCTGGGCGATGATCGATGCCAACCAGGTGGGCTGGGGCAGCCCGCAAACCCTTGGCCGGTTGGTGATCAGCGCCTTTCTGTTCAGCCTGTTCATCATGGTCGAGCGCAGCCAGCAGCGGCCGATGATCGACTTGCAACTGATGCGTAGCGGGCGTTTTGTAGGGGCTCTGCTGGGCATGTTTGCCTACGCCGCCTGCGCCCAGGTGATGATGACCCTGCTGCCGCTGTATTTGCAGAACGGCCTGCAACTGTCGGCCCTGGCCGCGGGGGCGGGTATGTTGCCGTTCGCCGTTGCCATGCTGCTGACGCCGCGCCTGGGCATGCGCCTGGCTGCCCACTGCAGCCCGGCGCAGGTGTTTGCGCTGGGCCTGGTGCTGGTGGGCACGGGCAACTTGCTGTGTGCCTGGGCCACGCGCCACGGCGGTTATGGGGCATTCGCCCTGGCCAGCGTGGTGTTGGGGGCGGGCGCCGGGCTGCTCAATGGCGATACGCAGAAAAACATCATGGCCTGCGTACCGCGTGAGCGTACCGGTATGGCCTCGGGCCTGAGCACCACCACGCGGTTTGGTGCGATCGTGCTGGCCATTGGTGTGCTCGGGGGTGTGCTCGCTGCCCGTAGCGGGCAGTTGCTGCAGGAGGCCATGGCCACTGTGGCACCCGCACAATCGAGCCAGGTTGCCGCGATGGCCACGCGGGTTGCAGCGGGCGACTTGCAGGCGGCGTTGGCCCTGCTTGAGCCAGGCTTGCGTGAGGCGGTGGCGCCATTGGCCCGCCAGGCATTCATGGGCGGTTTCGAGGCTGTGTTACAGGTCGCGGGTGTGGCGGCGTTGCTGTTTGCGCTGCTGGTCGGCGTGTTGCTGAGCCGGCCACTGCCTGCCATGCAGGAGGGGCTGATGGCCGAAGGGCGACCTTGAAACGGCCAGGGTCCGTGCAACGATCTAAAAATAAATGAGGTGTTTTATCATTCTCGTTCGGCTTGTAGAGAAGGCCGGAATACAGGCCAGCCCGCCGACCCCTCTACGGAGCGAGAAAAATGAGTTCGACCCCGGTTCCACAGCGCCACCCATTGAGTCGTGCTGTGCACGGTGCTTTCCTGGGCCTGGTTGTCAGTAGCTGTGCGCTGCCTGCCCTTGCGCAATCTGCAACTGCTGAACACAGCAACCAGGCGCAGCAATGGAACATTCCTGGCGGCCCACTGGCGCCGGCGCTTGACCGCTTTGCACGCCAGGCGGGCATTAGCCTGTCCTTCGACGCGCAGCGCATAGCCGACCGCAACACGGCAGGTGTGCAAGGTACGCTGGGCACGTCGGCGGCTCTCTCGCAGTTGTTGCAGGGGACCGAGCTTCAGGCGCAGCAGCAAGGCCCCAGTGCTTACCTGGTGGTACCGCAGCCCAAGCCTGCCGGCCCGCTGGAGCTGGGGGCGACCGAGGACTACCGCCTGGCGCCCGTCATCATCAATGCCAAGGTCAAAGCCAGCGCCGACGAAGACAGCAACTCGGTGGTTGCCAAGGAGCTGTGGGTAGGCGGCAAGGTGGCGACCAGCATCCTCAACACGCCAGCCTCCGTGTCTGTGGTGACCAACAAGGAAATGCAGCAGCGCAGCGTCAGCACAACCGAAGAGGCGCTGCAGTACACCCCCGGCGTGGTCAGCGACTACTACGGTTCGGACGACCGCAACGATTACTTCCTGATCCGCGGCTTTCAGGCCACCACCTACCGTGACGGCCTGACCCTCAGTTCGATGCGCGGTGTGCGTGAAGACCCTTACGCCTACGAGCGCATAGAAATTCTGCGTGGTGCCAACTCCACGCTGTTCGGCCCGGCAGACCCAGGTGGCTCGGTCAACTTCGTGACCAAGCAACCGCGCTTCGAGAAGTTT
>NZ_BCBQ01000182.1:0-2522 GCF_001320885.1 Pseudomonas sp. NBRC 111140 | reverse complement strand
ACACCCAGGGCAGCCTGTTCAGCGCCATGAAAATGGAGAAGACCATGATCGGCCTGCTGCTGATGATGATCATCGCGGTGGCGGCGTTCAATATCATCGCCACCCTGGTGATGGTGGTGAACGACAAGGGGCCGGACATTGCCATCCTGCGTACCTTGGGCGCCACGCCAGCGCAGATCATGGGCACGTTCATGGTTCAGGGCAGCCTGATTGGTGTTGTCGGGACGCTGATCGGCGGCGTGCTGGGCGTGATTGCGGCGTTCAATGTCAGTCAAATCGTTGGTTGGCTGGAGCGGGTGAGCGGGCAGCACATCTTTACCTCGGATGTGTACTTCGTCAGCAGCTTGCCGTCGCAATTGCAGTGGGGTGATGTGGCCATGATTTGCACGGCTGGCCTGGTGATGAGCTTCCTGGCGACCATTTACCCGGCTTACCGGGCGTCGCAGGTGCAGCCGGCGATCGGTCTGGCGGTTTGATGCTTGCCTGAAATTATGGGGCTGCAAAGCAGCCCCAATTTCACCGGCCTTCAGTGAACTCGATCACAAACCGCGTCCACCCATCCCCGCACTCTGCCCGAATGCACCCGCCATGGGCCTGCACGATCGACCGGGTAATCGCCAAGCCCAACCCCGCATGCTCACTGCTGCCTTCCCGCCGCGCCGGGTCCACTCGGTAGAAGCGGTCGAACAGTCGCGGTAACGCAGTCGGCTCGATAGCCTGCCCGGTATTGGCCACACTGATTTTCGCTCCCGGTTCTAGCGTCACCTTTATCTGCCCTCCCGCCGGGGTAAAGCGCAAGGCATTGTCCAGCAGGTTGGACAGCGCCCGGCGCAGCATATGCCGGTCGCCCTGCAGCATCGCCTCACCCTCGCGCAACATCCGTACGCCGGTGTCCTCGGCCAGTGGTGCGTAGTACTCCAGCAGTGCATCCACTTCGTCATGCAGCGCCAAAGGCGCTTGCCCCGGTACCAGCAGGCCGTGGTCGGCCTTGGCCAGGAACAGCATGTCGTTGATCATCTGCGCCATCCATTGCAGCTCTTCCAGGTTGCCATGCAGCGCTTCGCGGTATTCCTCGAGGCTACGTGGGCGGGTGAGGGTGACCTGGGTGTGGGTCAGCAGGTTGGAAAGCGGTGTACGCAGTTCGTGGGCGATGTCAGCTGAAAACGCTGACAGGCGTTGGAAGGCATCGTCCAGGCGCTGCAGCATCGCGTTCATGCTGCCGGCCAACTCGGCCAGCTCTTCGGGCATCTGCGCCAGCGGCAGGCGGGTGGTGAGCGAACGGGCTGACACGCTGGCGGCCACTTGGCCCATCTGCCGCAGTGGGCGCAGGCCGCTGCGGGCGGCCCAGGCGCCGAGCAGCGCAGTGGCCAGCGCCGATAGGCCGACAGTCAGCCAGATCAGCCGCTGCATGCCCTGCAGAAAATGCTGGTGGTGGGTGATGTCGAGGTACAGGGTCAGTTGCGGCGACTGCGCGGCGCCCTGCGCCAGGTGTACAGCCAGGCTGCGGTAGTCGGTGCCTTGCGCGTGCAAGGTGGCCAGCCCGGCGGGCAGCGGTGCCTGCGGTAGCCCGCTGCGGCTTTCGAACCACGTGGCGCCGTCGCTGCCGCTGATGCGCAGGGCCAGGTCGGCCTGGTGGCTCAATTCGTCGCGCAGCGCGGGCAGGCGCGCCTGCAGCTCATCCGGCGTGCTGACGCCGGCCAGTTGTGTACGGAACAGCGACAGGCGCGAGTCCAGCAGTTGTTGGTCGAGTTCGACGAAGTGCTGCTCGCTGGCCCGGCTGAAGAGCAGGCCGGCGCCCAGCGATACGGTGGCGGTGCAGGCGGCGAACAGCAGCGCCAGCCGGCTGCCCAGGGATACCCGGCGCATCATTCAGTGCGTTCTTCGAGTACGTAGCCCATGCCGCGCACCGTGTGGATCAGCTTGTTGGGGTGCGGGTCGTCGATTTTCAGGCGCAGGCGGCGGATTGCCACTTCGATCACATTGGTATCGCTGTCGAAGTTCATGTCCCACACCTGCGAGGCGATCAGCGATTTTGGCAACACCTCACCCTGGCGGCGCAGCAGCAGTTCGAGCAGGCAGAACTCCTTGGCGGTCAGGTCGATACGGGTGCCTGCGCGTTCGGCGCGGCGGCGGATCAGGTCCAGGCGCAGGTCGGCCAGGCTCAGGGTGGTGTCCTGGCTTGGGCTGGCGCCCCGGCGCAGCAGGCTGCGTACCCGGGCCAGCAGTTCGGAAAAGGCGAACGGCTTGACCAGGTAATCATCGGCGCCCAGCTCCAAGCCATGCACGCGGTCCTCGACGGCGTCGCGGGCGGTCAGGAACAGCACGGGTGTATCCAGGCCAGCCTGGCGCACGGCCTGAAGGATTTGCCAGCCGTCGCGCCCGGGCAGCATCACGTCGAGGATCAGCAGGTCGTGGTCGCCGGTCAGGGCGAGGAACTGCCCGGTCTCGCCATCGGTGGCCAACTCGGTGGCAAAGCCGGCCTCGCTCAGGCCCTGGCTCAGGTACTGGCCGGTGCGGGCCTG
>NZ_BCBQ01000181.1:0-2781 GCF_001320885.1 Pseudomonas sp. NBRC 111140 | reverse complement strand
CTATCGGCAGTTACCTGCCTTGCGATAGCCCGCTGCCTGCGCCTCACCCTCGTTAGCGAAGGTCACCTGGTTCTTGGCTGCGACCTGGTTGTAGCCCGGGCAGCCAACCGACAGGTGATAGACATGGCTGTTGCGGTTGCCTAGCACAGCCCCGACCGACTCGGCGCTGGCCAGGCTCGGTTTGGCCTCTGCCTTGGCGGCTTTTACCGGCACCGCTTGCACCACGCCACTGCCAACCGGCTTGTAGTCGGCCGTCCACTTGCGTTCCCCGCTTACAAACGGGTTGGCATGCCCCATGATCGCGGCAATGCGCCGGTCGCGTTCTTTCTCCCAGGCCGACACCGGGTGTTGCTTGTCCCAGGCCATCAGCAGCTGTTGCTGCTGGCGCGACATGCTCAGCTGGTAGCGGTCGAACATGTAGAACGTGGTGCGGGCCACCAGGCCTTTGACTTCATCGCGCGGTTCGGCGGCGCGCTGGACGAAATCGACCTTGGTGCTGCATTGGCCGTATTCACCTGCATTGCCAGCCACCATGCCGTAGTTGAAGTTGCTGCGGTCACCGTTGACCTCGCCCACGGCCGGGTACAGGTTGAACAGGTCGGCCTCCATGGCGCGGAATACCGGGTCGTTGTCCACGCAATGTTCGCGGCCACCGTTCTTCCAGCACTGGCGCTGGTTGCCAAAGGTGTAGGCGGGCACGATGTGCTCCCACTCGGTACGCTCGGCGCGGTTCTGCTGCTTGCGCGTCTGGTAACCGCACGAGGCGGCATCGATACGCCCGCCGGACTTGCCCACCCAGGTCCACTTGCAACCGCAGTACAGGTCGCCCATGGCACTGCTGGCTTGGTCCAGGTACACCTTCTGCTTGGCCACCACCTTGGCTTCGGTGAAGGTTGCCGGCGGGTTGGCCAGGGCGGGCAGGGTAAAGGAAAACAATAAGGTTACGGCGTAAAGCAGTGATTTCATGGAGAAAACATATTTCAGATTGGGGCGCGCATTGTAATGCTTTCCCCGTTGCAGACCAGCTCGCGAAGCCATACCAGTGGTCGGCCAGGGTGTTCGCTGGCCATGAGGCTGAAGGTGGCTGAGTCGAGCATGTCGCGCACCTGGGTGCTCATGCGCAACAGGCGCTCGATGAAACCGGCTGTGACGGTGCCGTAGTCTTCCAGGGAAACACCGCTTTGGTTGTGCTGGATTGCCAAGTGGTAGTGGCTCACCCCGGCACCGTCGCCACTGCCGCCCAGGACCACGGTGAAACGTGGGCCGAGCAGGCTGGCCAGGCGCTGTTGGACCAGGTCGAGCAGTGCCAGCGGTATTTCATCGTGCCGCAGTGTGGTGGGGAAGCAAGGGGTGAAGGGAGGCATGAGTGTGTCCTGCTGGGCGGGGTTCGAGTGCAGGTCAGCTTAGGCAATGTGACTGTCAACTTGGGTTAAGCGGGGGTAAAAGCGGGTAATGCTCCAGAGCGCTTCGCGGTCCCTGTAGGACCGCGCATGACGCTTGCCTTGCCGGCTTCAGAATGTCTGCCCCAGGGAGAACTGGAAAATCTGGGTCTCGGCGTTATCCGGCTTTTTCAACGGCGCCGCCAGGCTGAAGCTCAGCGGCCCCATCGGGCTGTACCAGGTCACGCCAACCCCCAGCGACACGGCCATCTGCGCCAGGTCGACGCTGCCACAGCCTTGGGTGGTGGACAGGTAGCAGGTGTCGGCATACACATTGCCCGCATCGACGAACAATGAGCTGCGCAGCTGGCTCTGGTCCTTCACGAACGGCAACGGGAAAATGTACTCGGCACCGCCGGTGATCAGGATATTGCCCCCCAGCACATCGGTGTCTCGGTCGGAGTAGTAAGCCTGGCCTGAGCTTGCATAAGCACCGGTGGCCGGGGTGTTGCGTGGGCCGAGGGTGCCGTCCTTGAACCCACGCACCGAACCCTGGCCACCTGCGGTGTAGCTTTCATAGAACGGCAAGCCGTCAGTGGAGCCGTAGCCATTGCCATAGCCCAGGCTGGTGTGCAGGCGCAGTGCGGTGTTGTTGGTCACCGGCAAGTAGGCCTGGCCGTTGTAGTCCAGCTTGTAGAATGACAGGTCGCTGCCTGGGGTGGTGGCCATCAGCGTCAGGCTCTGCGAGTGGCCACGGGTGGCCAGTACGCCTTTATTGAGGGTGGATTCCGACCAGCCGATCGAGGCCTTGAGGTTGTTGAAACTCTTGCCCTCGCGGGAAATGAAGTCGTAGATCTCGTCGGCGCTGTAGGTGCCCGGCGAAAGGTCGTCGTGCTGCAGGGTGAGGCCGTAGCTCAGGCGCGAGGTTTCGCTGATCGGGTAGCCAAAGCTGACCCCGGCGCCGTAGCTGTTGATCGCATAATACGAAACGCCATCGTCGTAGTAATCGCTGTAGTCGGTGCTGTTGTAGAACAGGTTGTAGCCCAGGCTGACCCCGTCGGCGGTGAAGTAGGGGTCGGTGAAACCGAAGTTGTACTTGGTCTGGTATTCGCTGCGCGTCAGGCCGATGGCCACCTTGTTACCGGTACCGAGGAAGTTGCTCTGGCTGATCGAACCACCGAGGATCAGGCCGGCGCTCTGGGCGAAACCGACGCTGGCGGTGATCGAGCCGGAGGCCTGCTCTTCGACGCTGTAGTTGACGTCGACCTGGTCGTCGGTGCCCGGCACCGGTGGGGTCTCTACGTTGACTTCCTTGAAGAAGCCCAGGCGCTCCAGACGGGTCTTGGACTGGTCGATCAGGTAGGTCGAGGCCCAGCCGCCTTCCATCTGGCGCATTTCGCGA
>NZ_BCBQ01000180.1:0-2860 GCF_001320885.1 Pseudomonas sp. NBRC 111140 | reverse complement strand
AGTGCCGACGTTAACGTGGGGAAGGGAACGATCAAACTTTTCCTTAGCCATCGATACAATCCTCCGCAGAAGAAATAGTCTTGCGCTGATAAAACAAAGGCAGATATTTTCATATCTGCCTTGTTTATATGGAGCTCTTGAGCGGACTTGAACCGCTGACCTCACCCTTACCAAGGGTGTGCTCTACCAACTGAGCTACAAGAGCGAAACACTTTGTGCAAAACCCAGCAAACTTGGAGCGGGTAGCGGGAATCGAACCCGCATCATCAGCTTGGAAGGCTGAGGTTCTACCACTAAACTATACCCGCGGAGCTTGCGGCTCTCGCTAAAACTGGTGGAGGGAGAAGGATTCGAACCTTCGAAGCTCTCGCAACGGATTTACAGTCCGTCCCCTTTGACCGCTCGGGAATCCCTCCAGATGTGGCCGGCATTCTATTTGTCTGCCGTCCTAGTGTCAAGCGTTTTTTCAAATTTTTTCAATCAAATCTGAAACTTAGCTGCTTTGACACCGCTTCCAGCTCTACCACCTGAGTGGTGTTCCCTGTGAAGCGGGCGCCATTCTATCAAGCTATTCGCCAGTTGCAATACCCTGGCAGAAAATAATTTTATGTTTTAAGTCTTTGAAATCATTGGAAAGAGCCGAGAGTACCGTTTGGTCCAGCAAACGCTCGCTTTCCGGGGCCACCTTGAGCCAACGCCCATCCGCTCCAGGCAACTGCCCCATCACTGGCAGGGTGGCAATATCCAGGCTCAGCAGGCGCTGGCGCAGTGCTTCCAACTGCTCCTGCTGCTCCACTCCCCCCACTACCAGGCATTCATCACGGCGCTTGGCTGGCGCCGACACACCCGTTTCACGTAACAGACGGATTTCTTGCTGATTCCCCTTGTACAGAGACAGTGGGGCGACTTCCTTGACCTTCAGCGGTGCTTCCTGCTGATGCCACACGTAATAGAAGACGTTAAGCACCAGTAACAGCAGAAACAACCAACGCATAGGCACCTCAATCCAATGGGCAGGCCATGGCCAGGCCAACGAAAACCAGGTCCGGTACGACACGCGCCTGCGGTACGGCCTCCCTCACCAGCGGTGCATCGCCGCCAGTAAGGAACACTGTGAATGCCTCCCCCCACAGCGCGCGTGCCTGCTCGAGCTGGGTGCGGGCAAAGCCCTGAAGCATTAACACGCAACCGCGCTCTACCGCCTCGACGGTGGAGCGACCCGGTGACAAGCTAGTCAGTGCACGCTCAGCGGAAGCATCGTCATAGCGGATACGCCGGGTGTGAGTACGCAACTGGCTGCGCATCAAGGGCATCCCCGGGCAGATGTAGCCGCCCAGGTGCTCGCCGTCCGCAGCAACAAAGTCCGCTTTGGCGGCAGTCCCCAGGTCGATTACCAGGCACGCGCCCCCGGCCAGGTGAAATGCACCCAGCGCAGCCAGCCAACGGTCCATACCCAGGCGCTGATAGTCGTCATAACCGTTGCGCACACCGGCCATGCTCTGTGCCGGATGCGCAACGCGCGCCTGTACGGCAAAAGCCTGGGCAATCAACGCACAAAGCGCATCGGTTTCTTCCTCGCTGCGCACACTGACAATACGACAGCCCGTTAGACGGACTGAAGCCAGCGCCGCCACTGCAGCCAGCAGCGCTTGATCGGAATCGACGATCCCGCCACCTTCAATCGCTGCGTCAGCAGCATGAATTACCCGCCACTTGATGAAGCTGTTACCGCAGTCGAGCTCAAGAATCATCACGCAACCTCAAACTGAGCTCACCACCACTGAAGCTCTTTTCAACTCCGTCCACCTCAAGGCGCAAGCCGCCCTGCCCGTCGACGCCAAGAACCACGCCATCAATACGCGTACTGCCGGCAACCAGTGAAACATTGCGCCCTTGCCAAAGGTGCGCCTGCTCCCACTCCTCTTGGAATGCGGCAAACCCATAGCGACGATGACGTGCCAATTCATGCTGCAATTGCTGATTGAGCGACGCTACCAAGTGGTTGCGATCTATTGCCGCACCCACCTCACGTCGCATCGAGGTCCACTCCTGGTCGACCTGGTCGTTGGCCTGCATGTTCACATTGATACCGATACCCAGTACCACATGACAGACGTCGGCCGGATCACCCACCAGCTCCAGGAGAATACCGGTGATCTTCTGCCCGCGAACCAACACGTCGTTGGGCCATTTGAGCCCTACATCTTTTACGCCGAACGCCTGCAGAGTGCGCATTACCGCAACCCCCACCACCAGGCTCAAGCCTTCGAGCTGGCGCATGCCGCCATCCACACGCAAGACAAGGCTGTAATAGAGGTTCTCGGCAAATGGGCTGACCCATTGGCGGCCACGTCGACCGCGGCCGGCACTCTGCCGCTCAGCCAGCACCACAAATGGCGCTGCCTGCCCCTGATTGGCAAGCCTCAAGCCTTCGGCATTGGTCGAGTCGACGCTTTCATGGATGAAAACCGGCCACTGCTCGCTTTCGGCAAAGCCGGCTATTGCCTGAGCCTCGAGCAAAGCTAGTGGTGTCGCCAGCTGATAGCCGCGCCCACGAACCTTGTGAATGGTGAGGTTCAGCTCGCCTTCCAGGTGCTGCAGCTGTTTCCAAACGGCGCTGCGACTCACCCCGAGGGCTTCCCCCAGAGCTTCTCCGGAATGGAACCGGCCATCCTTGAGAAGATTCAACAACTTCAGCATGCCAGTCTCGACTTGGAATAAGGCAGGCATGATAGCCATGGGCTGTTGGCTTGCATAGGAAAAGGGCCTGCCGCCGGAGCGTTTGCAGATGCAGGCGCGAACACCGCGTCGCCTGCGTCGCAGGCTTGCCCGCTCCTACAGGCGCCAGAATTTTTTCGCC
>NZ_BCBQ01000179.1:0-3023 GCF_001320885.1 Pseudomonas sp. NBRC 111140 | reverse complement strand
AAAGACAAAACCCCTACCTGCATGCGCAGATAGGGGTTTTGCGAAATGAATCTTGACGATGACCTACTCTCACATGGGGAAACCCCACACTACCATCGGCGATGCATCGTTTCACTGCTGAGTTCGGGATGGGATCAGGTGGTTCCAATGCTCTATGGTCGTCAAGAAATTCTGTAGCCAGAATGTCCAGATGGACAGCCCAGCGAATTCGGATATGTGATTGTGTGGTTCGTTGCGAACTTTCGGTTCGTATCATCTTCACCACCGCAATTTGGCTGACGCGCAAATTGCTTGGGTGTTATATGGTCAAGCCTCACGGGCAATTAGTATTGGTTAGCTCAACGCCTCACAGCGCTTACACACCCAACCTATCAACGTCGTAGTCTTCGACGGCCCTTTAGGGGATTCAAGATCCCAGTGAGATCTCATCTTGAGGCAAGTTTCCCGCTTAGATGCTTTCAGCGGTTATCTCTTCCGAACATAGCTACCCGGCAATGCCACTGGCGTGACAACCGGAACACCAGAGGTTCGTCCACTCCGGTCCTCTCGTACTAGGAGCAGCCCCTCTCAAATCTCAAACGTCCACGGCAGATAGGGACCGAACTGTCTCACGACGTTCTAAACCCAGCTCGCGTACCACTTTAAATGGCGAACAGCCATACCCTTGGGACCGGCTTCAGCCCCAGGATGTGATGAGCCGACATCGAGGTGCCAAACACCGCCGTCGATATGAACTCTTGGGCGGTATCAGCCTGTTATCCCCGGAGTACCTTTTATCCGTTGAGCGATGGCCCTTCCATACAGAACCACCGGATCACTAAGACCTACTTTCGTACCTGCTCGACGTGTGTGTCTCGCAGTCAAGCGCGCTTTTGCCTTTATACTCTACGACCGATTTCCGACCGGTCTGAGCGCACCTTCGTACTCCTCCGTTACTCTTTGGGAGGAGACCGCCCCAGTCAAACTACCCACCATACACTGTCCTCGATCCGGATAACGGACCTGAGTTAGAACCTCAAAGTTGCCAGGGTGGTATTTCAAGGATGGCTCCATGAGAACTGGCGTCCCCACTTCAAAGCCTCCCACCTATCCTACACAAGCAAATTCAAAGTCCAGTGCAAAGCTATAGTAAAGGTTCACGGGGTCTTTCCGTCTAGCCGCGGATACACTGCATCTTCACAGCGATTTCAATTTCACTGAGTCTCGGGTGGAGACAGCGCCGCCATCGTTACGCCATTCGTGCAGGTCGGAACTTACCCGACAAGGAATTTCGCTACCTTAGGACCGTTATAGTTACGGCCGCCGTTTACCGGGGCTTCGATCAAGAGCTTCGCTTGCGCTAACCCCATCAATTAACCTTCCGGCACCGGGCAGGCGTCACACCCTATACGTCCACTTTCGTGTTTGCAGAGTGCTGTGTTTTTAATAAACAGTCGCAGCGGCCTGGTATCTTCGACCGGCATGGGCTTACGGAGCAAGTCCTTGACCCTCGCCGGCGCACCTTCTCCCGAAGTTACGGTGCCATTTTGCCTAGTTCCTTCACCCGAGTTCTCTCAAGCGCCTTGGTATTCTCTACCTAACCACCTGTGTCGGTTTGGGGTACGGTTCCCAGTTATCTGAAGCTTAGGAGCTTTTCTTGGAAGCATGGTATCAACCACTTCGTCGCCTAAAGGCAACTCGTCATCAGCTCTCGGCCTTAGAATCCCGGATTTGCCTAAGATTCCAGCCTACCACCTTAAACCTGGACAACCAACGCCAGGCTGGCCTAACCTTCTCCGTCCCTCCATCGCAATAACTGGAAGTACAGGAATATTAACCTGTTTTCCATCGACTACGCTTTTCAGCCTCGCCTTAGGGACCGACTAACCCTGCGTCGATTAACGTTGCGCAGGAAACCTTGGTCTTTCGGCGTGCGAGTTTTTCACTCGCATTGTCGTTACTCATGTCAGCATTCGCACTTCTGATACCTCCAGCAAGCTTCTCAACTCACCTTCACAGGCTTACAGAACGCTCCTCTACCGCATCACCAAAAGGTGATACCCGTAGCTTCGGTGCATGGTTTGAGCCCCGTTACATCTTCCGCGCAGGCCGACTCGACTAGTGAGCTATTACGCTTTCTTTAAAGGGTGGCTGCTTCTAAGCCAACCTCCTAGCTGTCTAAGCCTTCCCACATCGTTTCCCACTTAACCATGACTTTGGGACCTTAGCTGACGGTCTGGGTTGTTTCCCTTTTCACGACGGACGTTAGCACCCGCCGTGTGTCTCCCATGCTCGGCACTTGTAGGTATTCGGAGTTTGCATCGGTTTGGTAAGTCGGGATGACCCCCTAGCCGAAACAGTGCTCTACCCCCTACAGTGATACATGAGGCGCTACCTAAATAGCTTTCGAGGAGAACCAGCTATCTCCGAGCTTGATTAGCCTTTCACTCCGATCCACAGGTCATCCGCTAACTTTTCAACGGTAGTCGGTTCGGTCCTCCAGTCAGTGTTACCTAACCTTCAACCTGCCCATGGATAGATCGCCCGGTTTCGGGTCTATACCCAGCGACTAAACGCCCTATTAAGACTCGCTTTCGCTACGCCTCCCCTATTCGGTTAAGCTCGCCACTGAATATAAGTCGCTGACCCATTATACAAAAGGTACGCAGTCACCTAACAAAGTAGGCTCCCACTGCTTGTACGCATACGGTTTCAGGTTCTATTTCACTCCCCTCTCCGGGGTTCTTTTCGCCTTTCCCTCACGGTACTGGTTCACTATCGGTCAGTCAGTAGTATTTAGCCTTGGAGGATGGTCCCCCCATATTCAGACAAAGTTTCTCGTGCTCCGTCCTACTCGATTTCATTGATAAGAGATTTTCGTGTACGGGGCTATCACCCACTATGGCCGCACTTTCCAGAGCGTTCCACTAATCTCAAACCAACTTAAGGGCTGGTCCCCGTTCGCTCGCCACTACTAAGGGAATCTCGGTTGATTTCTTTTCCTCAGGGTACTTAGATGTTTCAGTTCCCCTGGTTCGCCTCTT
>NZ_BCBQ01000178.1:0-3131 GCF_001320885.1 Pseudomonas sp. NBRC 111140 | reverse complement strand
TGCGCGAAATCGACATGTCGTTGTCGTTGAGGATCACCAGCATGTCGGCGTTGACCTCCTGGGCGTGGTTCAACGCCTCGAAGGCCATACCGGCGGTCAGCGCGCCATCGCCGATCACCGCGATCGACTTGCGTGCACTGTTTTGCAGACGGGCGGCAATGGCCATTCCCAGCGCGGCGCTGATGGAGGTGCTGGAGTGGCCGACGCCAAAGGTGTCGTACTCGCTTTCGCTGCGGCGCGGGAAGGCGGCGATGCCGTCCTTCTGGCGCAGGCTGAGCATGCGGTTACGGCGCCCGGTGAGGATCTTGTGCGGGTAGGCCTGGTGGCCCACGTCCCACACCAGCCGGTCGTCCGGGGTGTCGAACACGTAGTGCAGGGCGATGGTCAGCTCGATCACGCCCAGACCGGCACCAAAGTGCCCACCGGTCTGCCCCACGGTATAGAGCAGTTCCTGGCGCAATTCGTCGGCCAGGGTCTCCAGGTCGGCTTCGGCCAACCGGCGCAGGCCGGCAGGCGTGTCAGCGCGGTCGAGCAACGGCGTGACCGGGCGTTCGCGGGGGATCTCTTGAAACGTCGTGGGCATCAGGCGAGTCGTTATAGGTGTGTGAAGACGCGGCAGTTTACCCCATTGTAGGAAATACTGCCCATTCAGACGGGTGTCGCATGGGGCGCGCAGCGGCCCCAATCCATCAGTTACGGCGTTCGACGATGTAGCGCGCCAGCGCCCGCAGCGGCTCGGCCGTTTCACCGAACCCTTGCAGTGCGATCAGCGCCTGGTCGCGCAGTTCGATTGCATAGGCCTTGGCCGCTTCCAGGCCCAGCAGGGCCGGATAGGTCGGTTTGTCACGGGCTATGTCGGCGCCCTGGCGTTTACCCAGGGTGGCGGTATCGCTTTCCACATCGAGGATATCGTCCTGCACCTGGAATGCCAGGCCGATGGCCTGTGCATAAGTTTGCAGGGCATCGAGCTGCGCTTGTTCGGCGCGGGCACTGGCCAGGGCGCCGAGGCGGACGCTGGCTTCGATCAGCGCGCCGGTCTTGTGCCGGTGCATGAATTCCAGCGCCTGCTGGTCCAGCTTCAGGCCCACTGAGCCGAGGTCGATGGCCTGGCCGCCGACCATGCCGGCCGGGCCGGCAGCCTTGGCCAATGCCTGGACCATGGCCAGGCGGATGTTGTCTGCCTGCGGGCTCAGGTGTGGGGCGAGCAGGGCGCTGAACGCCAGGCTCTGCAGGCCGTCGCCAGCCAGGATGGCGCAGGCTTCATCGAACGCTTTGTGAGTGGTTGGCTGGCCGCGACGCAGGTCGTCGTCGTCCATGGCCGGCAGGTCGTCATGCACCAGCGAGTAAGCGTGGATCAGCTCGACCGCGCAGGCGGCGCCGTTGGCCTGTTCGGCGGGTGCGCCCAGGGCTTCGCAGGCCGCGTAGGCCAGCAACGGGCGCACGCGCTTGCCGCCGTTCATCACGCTGTAGCGCATGGCGGCGTAAAGGCGTTCCAGCTCTTTGGTCGGGGCGATGAACAGCGGTTCGAGGGCGGTATCGACCCGCGCCTGGCAACTGGCCTGGTAGGTACCAATCATACGTCTGGCTCCGCGTCGAAGGGCTGGGCAGCCAGCTCGCCGTCGCGCTCCAGCAGAATTTGCACCTTCTGTTCGGCCTGGGCCAGGGCGCCCTGGCAATCACGGGTCAGGGCGATGCCTTGTTCGAAGGCGGCCAGCGACTCTTCCAGCGACAACTCGCCGTTCTCCAGGCGCTCGACCAGTGCTTGCAGGTCTGCGAGGGATTGCTCGAAATCGAGGGAGGCTTTTTTGCGGGCCATGGCGACTGTCTCGGTGGCATTCAGAACGGCGCGACACTAGCAGAGCGGGGCGGGGGGAGCAAACTTCAGGGGCAATGAGGTGGGTATCAAGGGCTCTTTCGCGGGCACCCCCGCTGCCACAGGTACTCTACAGCCTTGAAGAACTGTGGGGTACCTGTGGCAGCGGGCGTGAACGCGAACAACCTCAAGGTGACCTATCAGGCTGGCTCTGCTTCCAGCTCCAACAAGGCCTCACGATACCGCGCCAGTTCTTCGATGGTGAGCACCGGCAAATTGTACTGCCGCGCATACACCGCCACCTGCTCGCCCCGGGCCATGCTGCCATCGGGGTTCATCAGTTCGCACAACACAGCCGCCGGGCGCAGGCCAGCCAGGCGCGCCAGGTCAACCGAACCTTCGGTGTGCCCACGGCGGGTCAGTACCCCGCCATTGCGGGCGCGCAGCGGGAACACATGGCCAGGGCTGACGATATGGCGCTGTTCGGCGCTGGAACGCAGTGCCGCGTCGATGGTGGTGATACGGTCCTGGGCAGAAACCCCGGTGGTAATGCCTTCTGCTGCCTCGATGGTGACGGTGAAGCCGGTGCCGTGGCGGGCCTGGTTGTTCTGCACCATCGGTGCCAGCTGCAGCGCGTCGACGGTGGCTTCATCCAGGCACAGGCAGACGATACCGCTGCAGTCGCGGATCATCATGGCCATGGTCTGCAACGTAATGTTCTCGGCGGCGGCAATGATGTCCGCTTCGTCCTCGCGGTCGTTATCGTCGAGCAGCAGTACAGGGCGCCCGGCCTGGAAGGCGGCGATGGCGGCGGAAACATTGGGAAATTGCGAAGGGTGCTGGGTGGACATGAAACGCTCCTCGTGAATGATCGATGAACGTCTCGGGGCGAACAAAATGCGCGCGCAAGGGCGCCCGAATGGCCCCTGCCTGACGCCTTCTTTCATCCGGACTATGACCGTCGGCTCTGGAGTTGCACCAGATCTGCTGACCCCCGGCATGGCCGGGGCGCTCGCGGGCTCATCTTTCGATTTACCGCCGGTGGGGACTTTCACCCCGCCCTGAAGACCGGGCAAGCATACCGCACAGTGCCACCCCACTGGCAACCCGCTGTTCTACGACCTTCGGCGGTATCATGCAGGCATGGCCTTTCTGGAGTACCCCCATGGACATTCTCCAAGTCGCCGGCGGCAAGCCGGTCAAATTATGGACTGATGGCGTGCCGGTCGAGGACGACGCCCGCCGGCAACTGATGAACACGGCCAGGATGCCGTTCATCTTCAAGCATCTGGCGGTGATGCCGGACGTGCACCTGGGC
>NZ_BCBQ01000177.1:0-3352 GCF_001320885.1 Pseudomonas sp. NBRC 111140 | reverse complement strand
GTAACGGTTTTTATATTCTTTCGCGGTGTGTACACCTAGCCTTCTCGCTGCGCTTTTTGCTTCTTCATAGGTTGGATAAGCTTTCTCATAATCCTCTTGGAAGAAATGCCTCCAAGATTTGCATTCATCGTAAAACCGTACGGGATCGGAAGGCAGACGTGAGTCTTCCTTATAACGAGCCACGTATTCTAGCTGAGTTGAAATACCTAGAAACCTTGCTGCAATCTGTGCTTGCGACAACGATTCGTATAAGTCTGGCTTTGCCTTGCTCAGAAACACATACCAACAATCCCATCCTTTTCCCGCAAAGAAAATTGGGGGATTTGATGGTAATCCCGCATGCTCTTTGTATCGACTCCTATATTGACCGGCAGTGCATATATTAAGCGCGGCAATTATCTGGCGAGCTTCATCATAGCTACAATAAGATTCTTCTGGCATTTTTATTCTCATGCAATTTAGTTTATTGCAGCGACGCATGTATAGCGTAGTTCAATACATCACCACCTTCCACCGCCACCCTCAGATCGTTTTTGAATGGCCGGATAGAAACATCGACCATTTGAGCTGATAATCAGATATAAAAAACACTAACGCTCACCTTCATATGGAGTTAGCCTAGACAGAAATTCGCAAACGGGCATATTAGTGTCGGGTACAGACATCTCTCTTCTGACATACTTTGTGATGCTACAAAACATCATCACCACACGAACACATTCTATGAAAGACCTAATCGTTGTACTGCGCGACACCTCCCCTTTACCAGTTCTTGACGCATGCACCTGGGAACGGCTGTCGGGCGAGCCTCACACTGTCAATCTGAACTCGTACACCTCGGAAGATGGGTCGAAGATTATGGGTACATGGATATGCACGCCCGGTAAATGGCGCGTGGCCTATACCAAATGGGAGTACTGCGACTTCCAAGAAGGTTATTGCGTGATTACCCCCGATGGTAAGCAGCCAATTCACCTCAAAGCAGGCGACAAATTTATTATAGAGCCTGGCTTTTCCGGAACTTGGGAAGTAGTAGAGACCGTACGCAAATATTTCGTATTCTCTTAAATGTCAAATGGCAGCGCCGCGCCATCGCGTCGGCGCATGACCATGATCGCGGATTTGAAGGAGGTACAGACATCACGCCTTCGAATTCTGCCAAGCGGGACATAGATGCGGAAGACTTTGTGCGGTGCAACCTCACGACTGGCTCAGTGTTGAGTGAAGATGGCCCGGGAGGAACTGGGCGATCTGCTGGAGCTGACTCAAGCCTGAGGAGGCCTGCTGTAAACCACTTTTTTCACTGTAAACCACAGTGGCTTACAGTGAAAAAAAGTGGTTTACAACGTAGCTACGACACGCGCTCTGGCGACTCCCCAGGCCAACGCGCTCGTCATTGATTCGTTCGGCCGGGTGTCGAACGCTTCCTCATAAAGCGCGGTTCCCGACGGCGCGTACACACCGATAAACAGCTGCGTTGCGGCTTTCCGCGAAAGCTTTACCTGCACGTCGAGATAAAATCCGTCATTCAGGATCTCTTCGTGGGTCCGGTGATGAAGCGTAGGATCTGCCCAGCTTCAATAAACATCTCCGCGCAAACGCATGCAGCCCCCTGCAATCGATGGATAGCGATGGATTCCAAGCTAGCCAAAGCGAGGCGGTAATCAAGCCGATCTAAGCTTTTTGTGAGTCGCGCCCGACAAGTGACCACCTTGTAGTGACTTAAAACAACCCCAACCGATCACGCAAAGCAGAAGACTCACGACTACAGTCAGGAAGGTTTGCACGCAGCCTAAACAAAAAAGCAGCTCCCGAGAGCTGCTTTTCTCTTACTCCCCCTTTTTGTGCTTGTGAGGTTTCAGGTCCGGATGGTCCTTCTGCTTCTCAGGGGTGACTCGCTGCCTTTTGTCCGGAGTGCCATCTTCATTGGTGCGCTTAGGGCCTGGCTTGATGCTCATGCAAAACTTCCTTTTCCGCTTGGGTTGTTGGATGCAGCTATGTAATTAGTCCAGCTTCTCTCAGCTGTCAAAGCAGGCTTGTGCAGAGCCGCCTGGCCGATGATCCGGGCCATATCGAACATTTAAAGGCCTGAATAAGAGCCTCCGGCCAAGGGCTTGCAAGGGGCTGTGAAATCCAGCGCTGAGCGATACGAGGACGTCTGGACGTTCATCATGCCGAGCACGGTGTGGAACAGGTTGTCGTGGCTCAGCGGTGACGTGGTTTGAGCTTTCAAACAACCCACGTTGACCTTTTCGCTCTTCGCGAGCGAGTCAGACATCCAAAGTACCAACGGCACCTTTGTTTGCTCGTCAGGAGCCATCGCGTAAGGCAGCCCGTGCAGATAGAGCCCACCCTCCCCCAGCGATTCGCCGTGGTCCGAAACGTACATTAGCGCAGTGTCGAACTTGGTGTTGGCCGCCAGGATATCGATGAGATTTGCAGTCACATAATCGGTGTAGAGGATTGAGTTGTCGTAGGCATTGACCACCTCCTCCTGCTTACATTTGTCGAGCTCGTTGGTCTCGCACACCGGTGCGAATTTCTTGAATTGCGAGGGGTAGCGCTTGTAGTAGGCCGGGCCGTGACTGCCTTTGTAGTGGAGCACCAGGACAGCATCGCCTTCCTGGCGCTTGATGAAGTCTTGCATCTCCGTGAGCAGCACCCCGTCCTTACACTCCTCGCTGGTGCACAGTTGGGAATCCGCGTGAGAGGCAGCCTTGTGGTTGGGAATCCTGTCGCAGACCCCTTTGCACCCCGAGTTGTTGTCAGTCCACATGACACTGATGCCAGCGCGTTGAAGCACGTCGAGCAGCCCTTCTCGGCTCTTGGCCAAGCCATCTTTGTACTGGGCCTTACCCACGTCCAGGAACATGCATGGCAGCGAGACCGCGGTGGCGGTACCGCAGGAGCTCACGTTCGTGAAGCTAATGACATTTCGCTTTTCTAGTTCCGGATTCGTTTCACGGGAGTAGCCGTTGAGGGAGAAGTTGGCGGAGCGAGCGGTCTCTCCTACTGCCAGTACCAGCAGCCTGGGTTTACGAGCCGCACCCTGTCGATTAACTACCGCATCAGTACCAATGGCCGTCAGCGTTTTAGGTGAGGCCAGCTGACGCTTCAGGTACCCATGGCCAGCCGCAAACAAGTTGGTAGGTACCAGAATCAGCCGGATCTCCCGATTGTTGCGCAGCAAGGAGGCATACGACTGGTACTGACTCAACGCGATGCCAGATAAGGTCAACAGAGCGAGCGACAGAGCAATGAACCTGCTGACCAAAGCTTTGGCCCAAGGCTTACGCCGGAGGGGAACCCGGGCAATCAGGTAGACGGGCAACACCCCAACCATTGCGACCCA
>NZ_BCBQ01000176.1:0-3358 GCF_001320885.1 Pseudomonas sp. NBRC 111140 | reverse complement strand
CGGCCCGCCGATGCCGTCGAAGAACGGCGGGTGCTGGATGTAGGTGGAGTCAGCCTGCCACACGTAGGTGGCGGCCTGTGGCACCTCGATGGCCTGCCACTGCGCATCACCTGCGAACACTTCGGCGTATTCCTTGTGGAACATTGCCGTGTCGACCTTGGCCACTGCTTCGGCAATTTCCTGCTGGCTGGGCCAGATATCGCGCAGGTACACAGGTTGGCCGTCTTTGCCGGTGCCCAGCGGATCACGGGTGAGGTCCATGCGTACGCTACCGGCCAGCGCATAGGCCACGACCAGCGGCGGTGAAGCCAGCCAGTTGGTCTTGACCAGGGGGTGCACGCGGCCCTCGAAATTGCGGTTGCCCGATAGCACCGAGGCCACGGTGAGGTCGGCGCTGCCGATGGCCTTCTCGATCGCTTCGTCCAGCGGGCCGGAGTTGCCGATGCAGGTGGTGCAGCCATAACCGACCAGGTCGAAACCAAGCTGGTCGAGGTAAGGCGTGAGCCCGGCTGCCTTGAAGTAGTCGGTGACAACCTTGGAGCCCGGCGCCAGCGAGCTCTTGACCCAAGGCTTGCGTTGCAGGCCTTTTTCCAGAGCCTTTTTCGCTACCAACCCGGCAGCCATCATCACGCTGGGGTTCGACGTGTTGGTGCACGAGGTGATTGCGGCAATCACCACGGCGCCATCGCGCAGGGTGTGAGTCTTGCCCTGATGGCTGTAGTCGATCTCACCGGCCTGGTCGGCGTTGCCCACTGCCACACCGCCGCCGCCTTCGCTTTCCAGGCGGCCAACTTCTTTGGCCAGTGGTTTGGGTTGCAGCTCGATGAAATGGTCGAAGGCCTGGCTGACCTGGCCCAGTGCCACGCGGTCCTGTGGCCGTTTCGGCCCGGCCAGGCTGGCTTCGACCTCGTGCATGTCCAGTGCCAGCGTGTCGCTGAACAACGGCTCCTGGCCGGGCAAGCGCCACATGCCTTGAGCCTTGCAGTACTGCTCGACCAACTGCACGGTCGCTTCGGGGCGGCCCGACAGGCGCAGGTAGTCCAGGGTGACCTGGTCGACCGGGAAGAAACCACAGGTAGCGCCGTATTCCGGGGCCATGTTGGCAATGGTCGCGCGGTCGGCCAGGGGCAATTCAGCCAGGCCGTCGCCGTAGAACTCGACAAATTTGCCCACCACGCCCTTCTTGCGCAGCATCTGCGTCACCGTCAGCACCAGGTCGGTGGCAGTGATGCCTTCGCGCAGCTTGCCGGTCAGCTTGAAGCCGATGACTTCGGGGATCAGCATCGACACCGGCTGGCCGAGCATGGCGGCCTCCGCCTCGATGCCACCGACCCCCCAGCCGAGCACGCCCAAGCCGTTGATCATGGTGGTGTGCGAGTCGGTGCCGACCAGGGTGTCTGGGAAGGCATAGGTGCGGCCGTCGGCCTCACGGGTCCACACTGTGCGGCCCAGGTACTCCAGGTTGACCTGGTGGCAGATGCCGGTGCCCGGTGGCACCACGCGGAAATTGTCGAAGGCGCTCTGGCCCCAGCGCAGGAAGGCGTAGCGCTCACCATTGCGCTGCATTTCGATGTCGACGTTTTCGCTGAAGGCTTGCGGCGTGCCGTAGCGGTCGACCATCACCGAGTGGTCGATCACCAGGTCTACCGGAGACAGCGGGTTGATCCGTTGTGGGTCACCACCGGCCTTGGCCATGGCGGCGCGCATGGCGGCCAAGTCGACCACGGCCGGTACACCAGTGAAGTCCTGCATCAGCACCCGCGCCGGGCGGTACTGGATTTCGCGGTCGGAACGCCTCTCGCCCAGCCACTGGGCGAGGGCGCGCAGGTCGTCGCCGGTGACGGTATGGCCGTCCTCCCAGCGCAGCAGGTTTTCCAGCAGCACCTTCAGCGACATGGGCAGGCGCTGCAGGTCACCCAGCTGGCGGGCGGCCTCGGTGAGGCTAAAGTAGTGGTAGGTCTGGTCACCGACCTTGAGGGGCTTGAGCGTGTTCAGGCTATCGAGCGAGGGCATTGCCAACTCCTTCTGCACCGGTGCCCGGCAACTACTCACGGTTTGCCGGTAGCACCGCTCTGTATCGGTCCGCACGGCACGGACCTGGCTGAATGGTCAGGTTAGACCGGTTTCGCCTAACTGACCCTTTTCTGGACCGGCGGGGCATGTCGCAGGTTCCGAACTTCCTTTATCATCGCCGCCCTGCCGGCGCCTGTGGTGCGCCAGCCGTAGTGGAGTGAGAAATGAATACCCTGTTCATGCATTGCCGGCCCGGTTTCGAGGGTGAGGTTTGCGCCGAAATCAGCGAACATGCCGCCCGCCTGGGTGTTTCCGGCTATGCCAAAAGCAAGCCGCAAAGTGCCAGCGCCGAGTTTGTCTGCAGCGAGGAGGGCGGTGCCGAGCGGTTGATGGGGGAGCTGCGCTTCAACCAGCTGATTTTCCCGCGGCAGTGGGCCCGTGGTGGTTTTGTCGAGCTGCCGGAAACTGACCGCATCAGTGTGCTGCTGTCGCAGCTGGCCGATTTCCCGGTGTTCGGCAGCCTGTGGCTGGAGGTGCTGGACAGCAATGAAGGCAAGGAATTGTCCACCTTCTGCCGCAAGTTCGAAGTGCCGTTGCGCAAGGCGCTGGAGAAGGCCGGCCGGCTGGTCGACGATGCCAGTCGGCCGCGCTTGCTGCTCAGCTTCATCAGTGGCCGGCGGGTCTTTGTCGGTGTTGCCCCAGCCAACAACAGCGCGTTGTGGCCCATGGGGATTCCGCGCCTGAAGTTCCCCCGCGAGGCGCCTAGCCGTTCGACCCTCAAGCTGGAAGAAGCCTGGCATCAGTTCATCCCGCGTGAGCAGTGGGAACAGCGCCTGGGTGATGACATGACCGGCGTCGACCTGGGGGCCTCGCCGGGGGGATGGACCTATCAGCTGGTGCGCCGTGGCATGTTGGTGACGGCGATCGACAACGGGCCGATGGCCGAAAGCCTGATGGATACTGGGCTGGTTCAGCACCTGATGGCTGATGGGTTCACCTGGCAGCCGAAGCAGCCGGTGGACTGGATGGTGTGCGACATCGTCGAGAAGCCGGCGCGTACTACCTCACTGATCGAGACCTGGCTGGGGGAGGGACTGTGTCGCGAGGCGGTGGTCAACTTGAAATTGCCGATGAAGCAGCGCTATGCCGAAGTACGGCGGCTGCTCGACCGCATGGAGGCGACGTTCAAGGCACGCAAAATTCGGGTGTCGATTGCTTGCAAGCAGCTGTATCACGACCGGGAGGAAGTGACTTGTCACCTGCGTCGGCTTGATTTGAAACCGCGCTAAGCACAGCGCGCCTAGCTCTTTGCTCTTTGCTCTTTGCTCTTTGCTCTTTGCTCTTT
>NZ_BCBQ01000175.1:0-3649 GCF_001320885.1 Pseudomonas sp. NBRC 111140 | reverse complement strand
CGAGGTGAACGCGCTGGTCGACGCTCATATCGCGCAAGTGCGGACCAAGATGAAGGAATTGCGCGCCTTGGAGCGCGAGTTAATGGATCTGCGACGCTCCTGCGATAGCGCCCGAACCTCGCGCGAGTGCGGCATTCTCAACAGCTTGGCCGAGCCCGCCTGAAGCTCGAGCGTGTCATCGGTGCTGGAAGTGATCGGGTCCAGTTCTGAGAGCCACGTGCCGCGCTCCATCATGCGAAAGCGCGCGATTCTGACGTTTTGAGACGGCGTGCGACCGAGGGCGTGGCCCACAGGAGCCAGCGCGAGCCGGACGACCTGCGCGCCGCAATCTCCGCCACCTTACGGGTTCTCCAGGCCAGACCGAGCATCGCGGCGTGGCTGCGCAGGTGCAGGTGCAGGCCAAGGTAGCAGTGCGCCACGACGCGGCCCGACTCATGGGCACGCCACGCAACTCGCGATCGCTTCGCAAGAAGCCGCAAGGCCCGACTCGCGCAAGAATGCGACGTGGGCAAGATCGTATAGCCAGCAGCGCAAGCGTTTGCCGCTGCTGGCCGGCTCCGGAAGGGATAGACAAGCTGCGGGCCGTAGTCCATTGGAAAGTCCATCTTTCTTGAGTGTCACTCTTTGGCGCCCAGCGTGTGCTTTTGCGACCGGAAAGCGCTGAACAAGTGGCCCCCGGGCATCCAGAAATCGCCGTAGTTGACTTGGGCGTCTTCGTGCTCACGCTTGTGATGCCAGCGATGGGCTTCAGCCACCCCGATCAACAATCCCAACGGCCCGACCCGGTATCCCAGATTGGAGTGCTGGAAGGCCAGATGCACGACCAAGAAGCCGAGCCATGCGCCGACGGCCAACCACAGCTTGGAACGCCGCTACTGGCTCAACGGGGAGTGGAAAGGCCGCCCGCCCTCTAGCAAGGCGGCACAAGCGAGCGCGACGATCACTGTGAGTAGCTCCGTCGGAAAAGACGGCCGGCCGGTCGCGAGCTCGCCGAAGAGCACAACCGCAGTGGCGCCACGGATCAGTGGATAGCAGCCATACCGGATGACAGTCGCAATGAAGGGGGCGCATTGGTGCTCATCTGTTCTGTCCTAAAGCTCTGACTGGATTGGAAAACCTTCTAGCTACGGTAGAGTCAAGGGCGTCCGGGAAGACCCTGTGGCAAGTTCGTTGCATCTGCGCCTTGACTCTCCAGCCGCTACAGGCTTCAGCATCCATCGATTTGGAAGGAACAATGCATGGCTGAAAACCACAGAAATCACGAAAACGACGAGTTGGGCCGCCTAGATGCGAGCGATGCGAAGGACCGAAAGATTCTTCTGACTGTGTTGCTGATCAACCTGACGCAGTCCGCCGCCGGCATTGCCCTTGGCATCTGGGCTGGCTCTACGGCGCTGATGGGCGCCGGGTTGGACAACCTCGCCGATGCGTCGGTCTATGCGGTTAGCCTGTATGCCGTCGGTCGTGCGGCAACGGTCAAGGTGGGCGCGGCCCGCTTGTCGGGTTTCTTGCTAATCGGCCTGGCCGCGCTGCTGCTGTTGGAAGTCCTACGCCGCTTCGCTGGAGGGGAAGAGCCTGTCGGCCCAGCCATGATGGCCATGGCCGCGCTGAACGCGGCTTTGAACCTAGTGTGCCTCAGACTACTGCGCCGCCATCGCGGGGAAGATGTGAACTTCAAGGCGTCAGCGATCTTTACCAGCAACGACTCCATCGTCAATGGTGCGATTGTGCTGTCCGGGGTGCTGGTGATGGGGTTCGGGTCGAACATCCCGGATCTGGTGCTGGGCGTCATCGTGGCCGCAATCGCAGCGAATGGGGGGCGGGAAATCCTGCGCGAAGCATCGGAAACAGCTCGCCGTAAGGCGGGCACATAAGGCATGTTTTCGCCCAGTTCATCCCGAGGTTTACCTCTGCAAAAGAGGTAGTCCAGCCTTTGGGCTACGGCCTCGGCTGCAGCCGAGCGTACCATTGGCGATGGCCGCGCGATAGGCGGGCATGCCGTTCTCGACCTCCGTCTGCCGTACAGCAGCGGTGCGCAAGGTTGAGGGTGCATGTCGTCTCTCCTGTTCGTGTGGCCCAGGCCAATGGCCGGGCCGGGACGTTGATGGGCAGGAGAATGGCGCCGAAGGCCCAACGGCCTTCGGCTCGGGAGAAAAGAGGAACCACCCGTGGGCTGATTGGCAGGCCCGGTCGTCGCTAGAACCGTCTGCTCATCAAGCAATCACACCCGGCCCATGTCGTGGCTGGGGCCGGCATCGTCTGGCGCACATCCGCGCACAAAGGGAGCCCGTTTTTGCACCGGCGGGCACCGGCACCGATTACCGCTGACCACGAAGGGTCTCCCGGTGGCTCGTGCAGCCTGGCAAGCCACCGGGAGACCCTTCGCAGAGGGCGGAAGAAACGCAGATCAACAGAACGCGCGTGGTGCGGCTCGCAGAGAAGCTACCTTCAGGTCCCGCGGCCGGGGACGGCTGGGCGGGACGCGCACACGGATCAAGAAGGCGTTGCGCGCTGGGCGTCCCGCAGGGCATGCGGCGGAGTGCGGGACAGGGGCCACGCCGCCGAAGGCGGGCACGGCTCACGGGGAACGGGGGCGGTCAGGAGCCTTTGCGGCCGCTACGGCGCGGGCGCGAGGCGCCGCGCTTGGAGCTGCCGGATTCGACTGGCAGCGTGCCTTTGCAGTCCGGGTAGCGGCTGCACGACCAGAACGGGCCGCTCTTGCCGCTGCGCTGGCGCGTGGGTGCGCCGCACTGCGGGCATGCCGGCCCTTGGGGAACCTTGATGGACAGGGAGGCGCTGCCGTACTGCGCAATCAACTGCGAAATCCACGCGGCCTGCTTGCCGATGAACACGTCCAGGGTGAGCTGTCCGGCCTCGATCATGTCGAGCGCCTGTTCCCAGACGGCGGTGGTGCCAGGGTCGGCAATCGCCGCAGGCACGGCATCGATCAAAGTGAAAGCCGCATCCGAGGCGCGGATGGCGCGCCCCTTCTTCACGAGGTAGCCGCGAGCGATCAGGCCGCCGATGATGTTGGCCCGCGTCGCTTCGGTGCCGATGCCAACCGTATCCTTGAGCTTCTGCTTCAGGCGGGGATCGGACACCAGCTTGGCGACGCCTTTCATGGACTTGACCAACTCGCCTTGCGTGTACGGTTTGGGCGGCAGCGTCTTGAGTGCCTTGAGATCGACGTCGGCCACCTGGCATGCCAGGCCCTCATACAGTTTCGGCAGCGCGGGCAGCACCTGGGCGCGGACCGCAGTATCGCCCTCGCCATCACCGTCTTCGGCCTGCGGCTCGGCGAGCACCTGGCGCCAACCCGGGATGACAACCTGCTTGCCCGTGGCCGCCAGGTTCTGCCCCCCGCACGAAAACTTGGCCACAGTGCGGTCGAACTCGTGGTGAGGGAGGAACTGCGCCAGGTAATGCGACCGGATGAGCCTGTACACGGCCAGTTCCTTCTCGCTCATGGCGGAGAGCTTCGCCGGTTCGAGCGTCGGGATGATGCCGTGGTGCGCCGTGACCTTGCCATCGTTCCAGGCGCGCGAGCGCTGCGAGCGGTCGAGCTGGCCCATGATCGAGCGCAGCGAGGGATCGGTCTTGAGCAGGCTGTCGAGAACGGTGGGCACTTCGGCAAACATGCTCTCGGGCA
>NZ_BCBQ01000174.1:0-3898 GCF_001320885.1 Pseudomonas sp. NBRC 111140 | reverse complement strand
CATAACAAATATCCATGACTGGTTTATTAATATTCCATGGGCTTAAACTACTCGTTATGAATACAGCCCTGCGTTTTAAGGAGCATTCCTGAAATGAGACACATCGAGTTAAAGAATACACTAGCAGTTGCAGTCAATTCTGACAGAAAGGTTGGCCTGAGCAATGCTAGTAGGTACTTGCCGTGAGTACTTACAAATTGGTTTGCCCGCACTGCCACAGCCGGATGCGCATACGTACAAGTGAAGGGCGCCATATTTTCCTGCGAATTGCTTATTTGCAATGCACCACCGAAGCGTGTGGCTGGTCAGTGCGCGCCGAATTCGAAATGACCCATGAACTCTCCCCTAGCGGTATGCCCAACCCGGAAGTGTACCTGCCTTCGGCCAATGGTGATTTGCGCAAAGCCGCCCTGCCGGGCGCGGGCCAGGGCAGCCCGATTGATTAGGCACTCTTGGGTGCAGGCAGTAGAACGTGCAGATAAAAAAACACCCCGCCTAGGCGGGGTGTTTTGTTTTACCGAGGCTGCCGGGGCGATCAGCCGATCAGTTGCAGGCCCGCTTGCTGAACCAGTTCCAGCAGTGGCTGCGGGTATACGCCCAGCACGAAAGCAAGAATGGCGATGGCCAGCAGCATGACGCCGCCGGTGCGCTGTTCCCACTTCAGTGGGGCGTCGTGGCGACGCAGGTTTGGCTCGACCAGGTACAGGGTCACCATGACACGCAGGTAGTAGTAAACGCCGATGGCGCTACCGATCACCAGCGCACCGACCAGCCACCACAGGTGCGACTCGACGCCGGTGGCGATGATGTAGAACTTGCCGATGAAACCAGCGGTCAGCGGGATGCCCGCCAGCGACAGCATCATCACGGTCAGTACCGCGGTCAGGTACGGACGGCGCCAGAACAGGCCGCGGTACTCGTACAGTGCGTCGGCGTCACGGCCGCCGTAGGGCGAGGACATCAGGGTGATGACACCGAAGGCGCCCAGGCTGGTGATCACGTAGGTGACCAGGTACACGCCCATGGCTTCCAGGGCCAGGCCCTTGCTGGCGACCAGCGCGATGACCAGGTAACCGAAGTGGGCGATGGACGAGTAACCCAGCAGACGCTTGAGGTTGCTCTGGGTCAGCGCCAGCAGGTTACCAATCAGGATCGAGGCCACGGCGATCACCGCCAGCACGGTGCTCAACACGCCGCTGCTGGCAGCAGGGGAGAGCATGAACAGGCGCACGACCACGGCGAATACTGCCACCTTGCTGGCGGTTGCCAGGAACGCGGCGACAGGTGCCGGGGCGCCTTCGTATACGTCCGGGGTCCACAGGTGGAACGGTACCAGCGACAGCTTGAAGGCCAGGCCGACCAGCATCATGCCCAGGCCCAGTTGGGCCACCAGGCTTGGCATGCTGGTGGTAGCCAGGGCCTTGCCGATCTGGTCGAAGCTGAGGCTGCCGGCGTCGGCGTACAGCAGGGCCATGCCGAACAGCAGGAACGCCGAGCCTGCGGCCGACAGCACCATGTACTTGATGCCGGCTTCCAGCGAGCGTTTGTTGAAGAACGCATAGGCCACCAGGCCATAGACCGGTACCGACAGCAGCTCCAGGCCAATGAACAGGCCGGCCAGGTGGTTGGCGCTGACCAGCACCAGGCCACCGAGGGCCGACATCAGCAGCAGCAGGTACAGTTCTTCACGGTTGCCCGGGAAACCTTTGGAGCCTTCGCCGAGGTAGGCGTGAGCGAGGGTGACGCAGGCCAGCGTGGCGACCAGGATGATCGCCATGTACAAGCAGGCGAACTTGTCGATGGTGATCAGCGGGGTGACCGCCAGCGGCGCAACCTTCAGCGCCGGCAGGATCGACAGCAGGGCCAGGTTCAGGCCCACGGTGGACAGCAGGAAGGTCTGCGAGTGGTTGCGCTTCCAGGCGATCGCCAGCATCACCACCACCGTGGTGATGGTGGTGATCAGCATCGGCGCCAATGCGATGAAGTGTTGAGTGGTGAATTCCATAGCGCTCTTACCGGGCCGAAGCGAGTTGAGTGAAAGCGGAACCGAGCCACTGCTGCACACCACTCATGGTGGCGGCAGAGGTGTCGAGGAACGGCTGCGGATACACGCCCAGCAGGATCAGCAGTACCGCCAGACCCAGGACCATGATCAGTTCGCGACCGTCCATGCCGGCCAGCACGGTATCGCTCTTGGCCGGGCCGAAGTAGGCGCGGTGGATCATGATCAGCGAGTACACCGAACCGAACACCAAGCCTGTGGTGGCAATCACGGTGATCCACGGTACATGCACGAAGCTGCCGATCAGGATCAGGAACTCGCCGACGAAGTTACCGGTGCCAGGCAGGCCCAGCGATGCGGCGGCGAAGAACAGGCTGATGGCCGGCAGGTAAGCGATGCGGTGCCACAGGCCGCCCATTTGACGCATGTCACGGGTGTGCAGGCGCTCGTACAACTGGCCGGACAGGATGAACAGCGCGGCAGCCGACAGGCCGTGGGCCAGCATCTGGATCACCGCGCCTTGCAGGGCCTGCTGGCTGCCGGAGTAGATGCCGATCAGCACGAAGCCCATGTGCGAGACGCTGGAGAACGCGATCAGGCGCTTGATGTCGGTTTGTGCGAAGGCCAGGAAAGCACCGTAGAAGATACCGATCAGGCCCAGGGTCATGGCGATGGGCGCAAACTCGGCCGAGGCATTCGGGAACAGCGGCAGGGCGAAGCGCAGCAGGCCGTAGGCCGCAGTCTTCAGCAAGATACCCGCCAGGTCCACGGAGCCTGCGGTCGGTGCCTGGGCGTGAGCATCAGGCAGCCAGGAGTGGAACGGCACGACCGGCAGCTTCACCGCGAAGGCAATGAAGAAGCCCAGCATCAGCACGTACTCGACGCCGGCTGGCAGCTCGGCCTTCAGCAGGTCGCTGTAGTTGAACGTGAGCACGCCGGTGGTGTTGTAGTTGACCAGCACCAGGCCCAGGATCGCCACCAGCATGATCAGGCCGCTGGCCTGGGTGAAGATGAAGAACTTGGTCGCCGCGTAGATCCGGGTTTTCTTGCCGTCTGCCGAGCTGTGACCCCAGAGCGCGATGAGGAAGTACATCGGCACCAGCATCATTTCCCAGAAGAAGAAGAACAGGAACAGGTCCAGGGCCAGGAACACACCGACCACGCCGCCGAGGATCCACATCAGGTTGAGGTGGAAGAAGCCGACGTGGCGCTGGATCTCTTTCCAGGAACACAGTACCGACAGCACACCGAGCAGGCCGGTGAGCAGGATCATCAGCAGCGACAGGCCGTCGAGGGCCAAGTGGATGCTGATACCGAAGCGCTTGATCCACTCGACTTTGTATTCGAGTGCCCAGGCAGGTTCGGCGCCCGGAGCAGGGGCCAGGGTGTAGTCGCCGGTGCCCCACAGCCACAGGCCGATGCCAAGCAGCAGGGACATGGTCAGCAGCGCGATCCAGCGCGGCAGGGTGGCGCCGAAGCGCTCACCCAGCCAGCACAGGAAGCCGCCGATGAAGGGGATCAGGATCAGCCAAGGCAAAATCATGACGGGTTGGTTTCCTTTGGCAAAGTCGCAAGATTCAGAGTCATACCGCAGCCACTACCACGGCACCGAGCACCAGCACGGCACCCACGGCGATAGAGGCGGTGTACCAGCGCAGTTGGCCAGTCTCGGTCTTGCTCATGGCGACGTGGCCGCCACGCGCCATCCGAGGAATCAGGCCGATGGTGCGGTCAACCGGGTCCTTGCGCAGGATGTGGCTGATCAGCAGGTACGGTTTGACGAAAAGCTTGTCGTAGATCCAGTCGAAGCCCCAGGCGGCGAACCACCAAGCCGACAGGACGCGGCCGATGCCACTGTTGGCCACTGCGCTGACGAAGCGGCGCTTGCCCAGGAAC
>NZ_BCBQ01000173.1:0-4394 GCF_001320885.1 Pseudomonas sp. NBRC 111140 | reverse complement strand
GGTGGGTGGCAAGAAGGCCGTTGGCGTGCTAATCGATGAGGCCTGGCTGTTCGGCAAGAACCCGAAAGCGGCTGACATGATTCGAGAGGCCACGGGTGGCCTGCTATCCAGGCCAGAAGGCTTCGTCATCTGGCTGACCACGCAATCGAACGAGCCGCCGGCTGGTGTGTTCCGGTCGAAGCTGAACTATGCGCGCGGCGTGCGCGATGGCCGCATCAACGACAATCGTTTCTTGCCGATCATCTACGAATTCTCGAAGGAGATGATCGACAGCGGTGCAGCCCGCAGGCCGGAGAACTTCCACCTGGTGAACCCCAACATGGGGTTCTCGGTCGACCGCCCGACGCTTGAGCGCCTGTTCATGCAGGCGGAGATCGATGGAGAAGCAGAGCTACGCGGCTTCCTGGCCAAGCACCTGAATATCGAGATCGGTCTTGCTTTGATGTCCGACGCTTGGGTCGGCGCTGAATTCTGGGAACCGCAAGGCGTTACTTGGCTCAGCCTGGACGAAATACTGAAGCGGTGTGAGGTGATCGATGTTGGCGGTGACGGGGGCGGCCTTGACGATTTACTTGGCCTAGCAGTCCTAGGGCGGGAGACGGGGTCGCGTAGGTGGTTCCACTGGGCTCATGCCTGGGCCCACCCTTCAGTGCTTGAACGGCGCAAGTCGGAAGCCCCCCGACTGAAAGACCTTGAGTCAGCTGGTGATCTGACCATCGTGAAAAGGATCGGCGACGACGTTGAGCAGTTCGCAGCCATAGTGGCCCGCATCAATGAGACTGGTCTGTTGGACAAGGTTGGGCTCGACCCCGCTGGCATTGGCTCTGTTCTCGATGCCTTGGCTGACGCGGGAGTCGAGGAAGACAAGATCGTCGGTATTTCACAGGGCTGGAAGCTGACTGGTGCAATCAAGACGACAGAGAGAAAGCTCGCGGAAGGCACCCTGCTGCATTGCGGTCAGCCGCTTATGGCCTGGTCATGCGGTAACGCCAAAGGCGTTCCGTCGGCCAACGCCTTCCTGATCAACAAGCAGGCCTCGGGCACCGCCAAGATTGACCCATTGATGGCCACATTCAACGCCGTTTCACTGCTCAGCCTCAATCCAGAAGGACGCGGGGGAATGGACAACTTCATGGCTGGTATTCGGGACCCACTGATCGCATGAACGCATTTCATATTTTCATCGCCTGCGCAGTGGTCGCTTTCTGCTTGGCATGCAGCGGGGTCTGGCTGTTGGCTGGTACCGGCTGGGCTTTGTTGGCGGGATCACTGAGCTTCTTCTGCATCGCCGGCTTCATCCGCAGAGGGCTTGTCAGTGATTAAAACCCTATCCCAGGCATTGGGCGCTGCTGCCACCAAGCCATCAGCCAGTATGAGTGAATGGCTGGGCAAGACTATCAAGCTGTCGGACGGAGGTTTCTGGAGTGCCTTTAACGGTGCCCAGTCCAGTAGTGGTAAGTCAGTCAGCGTCGACAAGGCCATGCGCCTGTCTACCGTGTGGGCATGCGTCCGTATCATCTCGACTTCTGTAGCCGGCTTGCCATTGAGCATCTACCGGCGGATGCCCGATGGTAGCCGAGAGAGCGCCCGCGACTTCCCGTTGTACGATGTGGTGCACAACAGCCCCAACGAAGACATGGCTGCTTTCCATTTCTGGCAGGCCGTCGTCGCCTCGATGCTGCTGTGGGGCAACGCCTACTGCGAGATCCATCGCTCTGCCGGGCGCGTCATCGCCCTGGACTTCCTAATGCCGTCGAGAGTCGACCTTGAGTTCGACGACGATGGACGACTCAGGTATTTCTTTAGGCCCCGAAAGGGAGCCCGCCGAGAGATCCAGCGGCAGGACATGTTGCACATCCCAGCATTCACCCTGGATGGCCGAGTCGGCCTTTCTGCTATTCGGTACGGCGCGGATGTGTTCGGTTCTGCGATGTCCGCAGATGATGCCGCCAACAGTACGTTCCGCAACGGCATGATGCCCACAGTCGCTTTTTCGGTCGACAAGACGCTAAACCCCGCTCAGCGCGTCGAGTTTCGTGAGTACGTTAAGACAATCTCCGGAGCATTGAACGCAGGCAAGAGCCCAGTGCTTGAGCAGGGCGTGAAGCCGGAGATGATCGGTATCAATCCTGCCGATGCACAGCTGCTGGAGTCGAGAGGACACAGCGTTGAGGAAATTTGCCGATGGTTCGGCGTTCCCCCCTGGATGGTGATGAAGACCGACAAGGGCAGTAACTGGGGCACCGGCCTGGAGCAACAACAGATCGCGTTTCTCACGTACTGCATCATGTCCTTCACGGCGCCGATCGAGCAGTGCGTGAACAAGTGGTGCATGACGGCGGTTGACCGGATCAAGTTCTACGCCGAGTACTCACTTGAAGCGTTCCTGCGTGCGGACAGCGCCGGCCGTGCAGCCTATCTCAGCACGATGGGGCAGAACGGCTACATGACCCGAAACGAGGGTCGGCGGAAAGAAAACCTTCCGAGCATGCCGGGTGGCGATGTACTGACCGTGCAATCCAACCTGGTGCCACTTGACCAGTTGGGCAAGCAAAACGATAGCCAGGCCGCAAGGGCCGCTCTGATGAACTGGCTCCAACAGCCGGAAAAGTAAATCACGGGAGTAATCCATGAAGCACAAGATCCAGTCTCGCGGCCTGCGCAGCGAGATGAGCCCGCGCGCGCTCGACAAATGGAATCCCGCGATCCAGGCGGCCGTTGAAAACACCTCGGACACCATCACGGTGTACGGGGTGATTGGTGAAGACTGGTACGGCGAGGGCGTCACGCTAAAACGAATCGATGCCGCTCTGCGGGCCATCGGTGAGCGGGATGTAACCGTCTACATCAACTCGCCTGGCGGTGACATGTTCGAAGGCATCGCCATCTACAACCGTCTGAAAGAACACAGCCACAAGGTCACCACCAAGGTGCTTGGCATGGCTGCCAGCGCCGCATCGATCATCTACTTGGCCGGAAGCGACCGGCAGGTGGCCAGCAGCGCCTTCCTGATGATCCACAACTGCTGGACGTTCCTCGCGGGCAACCGTCATTACCTGCGCGATGTGGCTGATGACATGCAGGAGTTCGATGCCGCGATGGCCGACCTCTATGCCGAAACCAGCGGCCAAGCTGTCGACGACATGGCCGAACTGATGGATGACGAGACCTTCATCCGTGGCAAGCGAGCTGTGGAACTGGGCCTGGCTACCGGCGTCCTGTCGTCAACCGAGATCACCGAGCGCGAGACCGAAGAGTCGACGCAGAGCAATGCGCTCAAGGCCATGGACGTCGCATTGGCGAAGGCTGGAATGCCTCGTTCTGAGCGCCGCGAACTGTTCGCCAATTTTAAGTCCGGCATGCCTCGCGCTGCCGGCGGGGGTACGCATAACGCTGCCCCGCCCGACAAGCCTAGCGCTGTCGCGCCAGACCTCTCCGCCTCTCTGAGCGCGGCAACCAATCTCCTCAATTCTCTGAAAGGAAAGTGACCATGGACTTTGAAGCCCAAGTCAAGGAACTCAACGCCAGCCTGAAGGGCATTGGCGATCAGATCAAAAGCCAGGCCGAGGCGACCGAGAAGCAAATCAAGGCTTCCGGTGAAATGAATACGGAAACTCGCGCCAAGGTCGATGAACTGCTGACCAAGCAGGGCGAGCTGCAGGCCCGCTTGGGCGAGGCCGAGCAAAAGCTTGTGAATGCAAGCCGGGATCGCAACCATCAGGAAGAGCCGCAGAAATCGGTAGGCGCTCTCGTAATCGAAAGCGAAGAAATGAAGGACATGAACTCGTCCTTCCGCGGCTCTCGTCGTGTCTCCGTGCCGCGCGCGGCGATCACCACCGCAACCGGCGGTGACCTGGTGCAGACTCAGCGCTTGCCGGGGATCATTGCCCCGCCTCAACGCCGACTGACCGTACGCGACCTGGTTGCACCGGGCACCACCGAATCGAACTCCATCGAGTACGTGCGTGAAACCGGCTTCACCAACAACGCCCGTACTGTGGCGGAGACCACGGCCAAGCCGTATTCCGACCTGACGTTCGGCCTGGCCACTGCGAACGTGCGGACCATCGCCCACTTGTTCAAAGCCAGCCGCCAGATGCTGGACGATGCCAAGGCACTCCAGAGCTATATCGACGGTCGTGCACGCTATGGCCTCAACATGGCGGAAGAAGCTCAGCTGCTTTATGGCAATGGCACCGGCGTGAACCTGCAAGGCCTTATGACCGTTGCTCAACTGTACGCCGCCCCGGCTGGGGTAGCCGTAGTGGGCGAGCAGCGCATTGACCGCCTGCGCCTGGCACTGCTGCAGGCCGAACTGGCCAGATCGGAAGAGCATACGTCTGAACTCCAGTCACCCGTCCCGATCTCGTATGCCGTCTTCTGCTTGAAAAAAA
>NZ_BCBQ01000172.1:0-4416 GCF_001320885.1 Pseudomonas sp. NBRC 111140 | reverse complement strand
AGCGCCGCCCGCGCGGGCTTCGCAGTACAAGGCTGCCCATCTCTTTCTGGCAAGTTAGGTCTGCACCAATGCGTAAGATTGGCTTGTTTCTTCGGCGTTCTATCTAGAGGAACACCAAGAACCAGGTGATTCCCCAGAAACAACCTCATCCCCCCGGACCGATCATGACCCGCCACTCTGTTGAGGGATCGTAATCCTTTCAGTGTTTTACAAAAAATTTAACCCCCCTAACCCTCCACAAGCGCCAACCCGTTAATTAATGGGTGATTTTTCTGACCCTTCGAAGAAGTGTAGGAATAAAGCTACAAATGCCAGAAAGAATTCCTACGCCGATCTTCCACTAAGAATTCCGGGCAGATCTTGAACCAAGGAAAAAACAAGTGATACAAAAGCCCTGCGCAAAAAGCGCACTCAAACCAACTCTATAGGAGCAGTAGCCATGGGACGTCGTCGTTCTGAAATCAATACTCTGCAAATCCCTCGCGTGGTGAACTACACATTTACCGAGTCCGAGGTTGAGTTCCTCAACATGCAGTAAGCCATAAACCAGAAGGGGCTTAGCCCCTTCTGGTCCGACATAGGAGCTAGAGATGATTACCGAACGCGAGCTGACCACAGAAGAAGCATACAACCGCCTGATAAGACTGCATCAGCACTTGGGCCTTCACTCGAAAACAAAACTATCAAAAAATAATAGCTTGGTCGCCACATGCCACTTATACAACAGCGCCTACCAAGAAGTGTCCTGCGGTGCAGGAAAGGGAGAACACTGTGAGCTAGGAGCTCTTGCTGAAAGCTTAGAGCATTACTTTGTCGACAAGTCGACACCAACCACCATCGCAAGCGAAAAAATTTTTCAGTCGATAGACCCGTTTGACGACTGGCTACTAAAGTCAATCCCGCCTCATTGCCAAATACCTTACTTTGGACTTCAAGCACTGGACAGCTATGACGAAATAAAAATACCCGCGATACTGATAGCCCCCTCCTCCAGAAATACCGATGAGATTGAGAAAACCGCGGCAGGGTATCTTGCCAAATATGCGACCAATTCTGGCACAGCTATTGGCTGTACTGAGAGCGAAGCTCTCTTACACGCCATAAATGAATCTATCGAACGCCACACCCTGTCGATGTACTATCTATCGCTTTGCAACCTGACCTCCCCCCTAGAGATCTACCGACCCTCCAATTCATTTCTGGAAGACACCTTCACTCACGACAAGAAACTTTTGCGCCACGCAAGCAACCTAGAAATATACTTGACCCACGATTTCTATGACGTTCCATTTTGCATTGCTATCTCTCGCAACAAAAAAGAAGGCTCTCTCAGCGGCATCGGCTCGGGAAGCTCCATAAACCCATCGATTGCAATGTACCGCGCTGTAACTGAACAGATTCAGTGCGAACAACTTTCCGGACCGAAAGAAAAACAAGAAGATCTCGCCACGAAGAAAGTGCTTGCCTACTCAGAAAAACTTTCTCAACTTCTACACCCACGCCCTAAGTACAACGTGCCTGAATATCATCCACCTCGTATAGAACTCAGCGTACGCGGACAGATCAAGCGCACGCTAATCAACCTGGGCAAGAATAATAAAACCGTATTCTACCGCACCCTATATGAGCACCCCAACTTCGCCACAGTCGTACAAGTTTTTATACCCGGACTGGAGCGCTTCCATTTGATAAGGTCCGGGATTCCAGTCGCGCCGCAAAGCGCGTTCAAATGCATAAGGCAATGATATGCATATATACCGAGGCATACTCGCCGCCCTGAGCGCGACCTTAGTTCTCAAAGTCGCGACCGTCGTACCTGCCCTGATCCTGGCTGACATTATCGACAACCTGTCCACCTCGGCCTCGTCTTCTCTCGTTCTGCTCGGTGCCTTCATATGCCTTGTCGCCCTACAAGCCTCGTTGACCCCTTTGCAAGCCTGGTGCCTGGCGCGGCTCTGCCAGGAGCGCGTGAAGCAGCTTTCCATGCGCTGGTGCCGAGGGTTGCTGGACAAACGCTTCGAGGCCTATGGACAACTCCATGGCGGAACCTTGGTGAAGGTACTGGATAGAGGAATTACGGCCCAGGAGCGATGGCTAGGCTTTCTGATCGGCTCGGCATGGCCGGTACTGGTCGAAGCTGTGGTACTGATCACGCTGTTCACGTACCTCGGAGCTACCTCGGTATTGATCGGCCTGGTCCCCTTGAGCTTGGCGTATCTGTGGGCAAACGATCGGCTGGTGCGCTGGCGCCGGCCCCGTATCGAGGCAGTCAACTCGCGGGAGGACGAACTGGCGGAACAATGGGTTGATACCTTCGCCAGCGCCTCAACGGTCAAGCTGGAGAAGGCCGAGGATGCCGCAATGATTCCCGTGAACCAGACACTGTCGGGCTATGCCGACTCAGCGGTAGGGGTTGCCTACAGTGGCGGATGGCTTCAGGGCTTGCGTACTCTATTCATTGGCCTGGGCAGTGGTGGTTTGCTCTTGTGGGGTATCCAAGATCAATCACAGGCAACACCGCATCTGAGCCTGGGCGAGCTTGTTGCCCTCTTTACCCTGGTGAGTGGATTGCTCGCCGGCGTTGCACAACTGGCGGAAGCCTGGCGGGTGCTCGACCAATTCAGACTCGACAAACGCAAGCTCGAACACTGGCTCGGGCTTCCTGTGTTCGGACCGACAGTCTCCATAGAGGCAGAACCCAAAAATGAAAACGCAGGGCTTTGCATTACCCCCTGCCAACTCAGCGCTCGAAACGCGCTGCAACTGCTGATCGATGAGCCCTTGGTAATTCGTGCAGGAGAACGGGTCGCACTGGTTGGGCCCAGCGGGTGCGGCAAGTCGACACTTCTGCATGCGCTGGCAGGAACGGTATTCCAGTTGCGCAAGCATGTTTACTTGCACGGCAGATGCCTGGCTGCGCTCGGCGCGTGTGAGCAGTTCCGTCGTTTACGACTCTGCCCTCAGGATGCGTACTTCATACCCGGTCCACTGCCTCGCGCAGTCCTGTTCGAGCATGCTCATGATCGCGTTCAAATCGAACGGTGGCTTGAACACCTGGGGCTGAGCAAAGACTGGTACGAGCTTGATCTGGATGCACGCGCGGAATCCATTTCGGGTGGCGAAGCACGCAGGCTGATGTTGCTTCGCTTGCTTAACCGGCCCGGCGAATTCAATTTTTTTGACGAGCCCACAGCTGGGCTTGATGCCGGATCGGCTGCGCGAACCTGGGATCTGCTGTTCGAAACATTCCAAGGGAAAGGGCTGATCTGCGTAACGCACGATCAGAGTGCCCTGTCACGCTTTGATCGGGTGATCACCATGAGCGAGGGACGGATCATCAACCAAGTGAAAACGAAGATCGCTCAGGACGCTGGGCTACCGGGCGCTCGCACATAACCTACATTGCATTACCAGACCCTGTAGGAGCGGCCTTGTGTCGCGATCCGCCGCGCGGGCGGCGCTCGATCTCACAGGCGCAGAAGTTGTTGTGGCGGACACCTGTCAGCCTTCATGCGATCCGAAGGCGACCACTCACTGCTTCATGCCCAACTCGGCATCATCCATCAGCGCCTTGGCCATGGCGCTCAGGTAGTGGGCAGCCCAGATCATCATCGGCTTCTCGTCCATCAGGCCGGTGATGGTCAGTTCGCGTACATAGCCCATCAATTCCGACGACTGCTCGCGGGCGTCCCTGCAGGGGATGCCGGGCTCGATTCGGAACAGTGGATGCGTGCCGTTTTCGCCTTGGTAAAAAGCGGTCTTGCCGACGGTGAACTGGGTGTCTTCTGTTGTCATTGTTCAATCCCCTGAAAATTCTCTAGTGCCTGGGCGGGCCCTTTCGCGGGTAAACCCGCGAAGAGGCCCGTCCAAGGGACACATCACGCGAGCCTTAATGCAAAGGCCGAGGCCCTACGGGCATCTGGGCTGAAGCAGCATTGCCCGATGCACCACGGTGGCGGCACATAGCGCGTAGTCCGTGGCCTGGATCAGGGTGTCTTCAAGGGAATGGGCGTTATGGGGTGGATCGGGGACTATCTTCAGCATCATGGTTCACCTAGTGATAAAGGCCACCACACACCTGCTGTCAAACAAGAGGGTGGCAGCTGTACATGGGTTGACAGACCGGTAGGCAAACCAAAACCCGACGCACACGAAGTGCCCCATGCACAGCTGCCATAAAGGCAGAGCCATGCGGTTTGACCTAAGTAGCCTGTCAAAGCCGGTCACTGATTTGGCAGCGACCACCCGAGACTAGGGCCCGATCCAGAGCACCGCAATGGCTTGAAGGGGTTTGGGAGTATGTTTGGGGAATGGACTACATGGAATAGGTGAAAACCTAAAATTGTCTGCCGAAACTGGCCGGAATGCGGTGAGGCTGGAAGGTGTTCGACTCACCCTTTGCAGCGCCTGTGAGAT
>NZ_BCBQ01000171.1:0-4760 GCF_001320885.1 Pseudomonas sp. NBRC 111140 | reverse complement strand
CAGGTGCCCGACCCGCAAACCCTGGCCCAGGTACGCCTGCGCGTGGGTTACCAGCACCTGCACGTCAAAGGCCAGTCTCTGTGCAAGGATGCCCCGGTACAGCTCGACTTCAACAGCATCGCCGCCGGCCACGCTGTCGACCTGATCGCCGCACGCCTTCAGGCCATGGGCGTGGCCAGCTTCGTCGCCGAGGCTACCGGCGAATTGAAGGCGGTCGGCCGCAAGCCCGATGGCAGCCCCTGGCGCATTGCCCTGGAGCTGCCCCGCGAAAACCGCCAGATCGCCCGCCAGATCATCCCGGTCAATGGCCTTTCAGTCTCGACCTCGGGTGACTATCGGCACTATTTCGAGCAGAATGGCCGGCGCTATTCGCACACCTTCGATGCCCGCCTGGGGCGCCCGGTCGAGCATGACCTGGCGGCCGTTACAGTGCTGAGCGCCTCGGCGCTGCAGGCCGACGGCTATTCGACGCTGCTGTTGATCCTTGGCCCTGAGCGTGGCTGGGATTTTGCCGTGGCGCATGGCTTGGCCGCGGTATTGGTGACTCGAGCCGAGGGTGGCTTCGTCTCCCGAGCTACGCCCGCGTTCGAACGGGCGGTGAAAGGCGAGCGAAAGCACAAGCAGGGATGATTGCCGCCAGGGAATGGGTGAACCATATGTAGTGCGGGCGAAATTGGCCTACGACGCGACCAAGGGTTAATGTGCGCGGCGTTCACGCTTGATTAGACTGCACCCGAATTTTCTCATGACGCCCCGGCGGCATGATCGCGCCCCGCGAGCGACCGTGGCTTGCGGGCCAGTTCTGAAGGAGTACGCATGGCTGTCTACAACTACGACGTAGTGGTGCTGGGTTCCGGCCCGGCCGGTGAAGGCGCGGCAATGAACGCCGCCAAAGCAGGGCGCAAGGTGGCAATGGTCGATGACCGTCGCCAGGTCGGTGGCAACTGCACGCACCTGGGTACCATCCCGTCCAAGGCACTGCGTCACTCGGTGCGGCAGATCATGCAGTTCAACACCAACCCGATGTTCCGTGCCATCGGCGAGCCGCGCTGGTTCTCGTTCCCGGACGTGCTGAAAAGCGCCGAAAAGGTGATTTCCAAGCAAGTTGCATCGCGCACCGGCTACTACGCCCGTAACCGCGTCGACGTGTTCTTCGGCACCGGCAGCTTCGCCGACGAGCAAACCGTGGAAGTGGTGTGCCCGAACGGCGTGGTCGAGAAGCTCAACGCCAAGCACATCATCATTGCCACCGGCTCGCGCCCCTACCGCCCGGCCGACATCGACTTCCACCACCCGCGCGTTTACGACAGCGACACCATCCTCAGCCTCAGCCACACCCCACGCAAGTTGATCGTTTACGGTGCCGGTGTGATCGGTTGCGAATACGCATCGATCTTCAGTGGCCTGGGTGTATTGGTGGAATTGGTCGACAACCGTGGCCAGCTGCTGAGCTTCCTCGATTCGGAAATTTCCCAGGCGCTGAGCTACCACTTCAGCAACAACAACATCACCGTGCGCCACAACGAAGAGTATGAGCGCGTCGAAGGCCTGGACAACGGGGTGATCCTGCACCTGAAGTCGGGCAAGAAGATCAAGGCCGACGCCTTGCTGTGGTGCAACGGCCGTACCGGCAACACCGACAAGCTGGGCCTGGAAAACATCGGCATCAAGGTCAACAGCCGCGGCCAGATCGAGGTCGACGAGGCCTACCGCACCACCGTGCCGAACATCTACGGTGCCGGTGACGTGATTGGCTGGCCAAGCCTGGCCAGTGCCGCCCATGACCAGGGCCGCTCGGCCGCTGGCAGCATCGTCGACAATGGCAGCTGGCGCTTCGTCAACGACGTGCCGACCGGTATCTATACCATTCCGGAAATCAGCTCGATCGGCAAGAACGAGCAAGAGCTGACCCAGGCCAAGGTGCCATACGAAGTGGGCAAGGCCTTCTTCAAAGGCATGGCGCGTGCGCAGATTGCCGGCGAACCGCAGGGCATGCTGAAGATCCTGTTCCACCGCGAAACCCTGGAAATCCTCGGCGTGCACTGCTTCGGCTACCAGGCCTCGGAAATTGTCCACATCGGCCAGGCGATCATGAACCAGCCGGGTGAGCACAACAACCTGAAGTACTTCGTCAACACCACCTTCAACTACCCGACCATGGCCGAAGCCTATCGGGTAGCAGCCTACGACGGCCTGAACCGGCTTTTTTGAGCGGCTCCGACCGGTGGCCTGAGCCGGTCGGAGAGACCGATTTCAACCCTACCCGAGGGTGGTCTTGGCCAAACCGGGAAAGTCTGTAATCAGGCTGTCCACACCAAAGTCAGCAAGCCGGCGCATCAGTGCCGGCTCATTGACTGTCCATACCGACACGTGCAAACCCTGGCCCTGTGCTTTGAGCAGGCGCTCGGGGGTGCACAGTGTCCAGTTCAATGCCAGCAGCTCGCAGCCATAGTTCTGTGCCACCTTCAGGGGGTCGAGCCAGGCGTATTCGGCCACCAGCCCGCGCTTCACGTCCGGCACCAGTTCCAGGGCAGCGCCCAGTACTTCACGTGAGCTGGAGGTGATGGTGACCTTGTCCAGCAGGCCATACGCCTGGGCCAGTTCGCGAATCGCCAGCACGGTGGTGGCGGCACGGGTACGCGAGGCACTTTTTACTTCCAGCTGCCAGTGATCGAACGGGCATTTTTCGAACAGTTCTTCCAGTTTCGGAATCGGGCAGGGTTGCACATGGCCCGGGCCGCCTTTGCGGGCATCGATCTTGATCAGGTCGGCGGCCGGGTGTTCGACCACTTTGCCGCGCCGCCCAGTGGTGCGCTTGAGGGTGGCGTCGTGGATGACCATCAGCTCGTTGTCGGCTGACAGGTGCAGGTCCAGCTCGCAGCGGGTCACGCCATGGGCCAGGCATTGCTGAAAGCTCTTCAGGGTATTCTCGGGCGCTTCGCCCTTGGCGCCGCGATGGCCGTAGATCAGGGTCACGTTCGTTCCTTCAAATCAGAGAGAAATGGGCTCAGGAGGCAGGGTCGTTCTGCCCCAGTTGCTGGCGCCGCTGCTGTTGCTGGCGCTGCAGGATATAACGGGCCAGCAATTGCCGTTGGGCGTCGGTCATGTCGATGAATTCGGTGCCGACCTCGAAGCCGCCCTCCGGGCGCGGGTCGCAATGGGTGACCTTGCCGCGCAGCAGCAGGCCATGGGCGCGTGGCATCAGCACCATTTTCACTTTGACCCGAGTGCCGGGGGCAATCTGCGTGGCCTGGGTGAACTCGATGCCGCCTTCGGAAATGACCACCGGCAACGGCTGGCCGACTTCACCCAGCAGGGTTTGCGCAACCACCGCGCTGAGCAGGTCGAGGCGCTTGTTCTGCGCCCGCAGGAAGGCGGCAAGGGTGCGGTCCTTGTCGCTCAGCTGGCGCAACAGGTGCTGCGACTCGAAGTCGGACAGGTGCAGCTCGCTGAGCAGGTTGAACAGCGGGGAATCATCTTGCAACACATCTGGGTCAAGGGCTTCGGCCGCGCTGAGGGGGCTTATTTGAAGTGCGATCCGATCTTCGATGCGGTAGTATTCGCGGCGATCTTCTTCGTCTAATGTCGTCATGGCGAACCCAAGGTAGCGGCGGTGGTCCGAGTGTAAAGCCGCCGTAGGCGCCTCGCCACAAGGACGTTCCCTTTCATCCGAACAAGCCCCGACATGTTCAGACCTCTTTTCGCATTCATCGGTACGCGTTATACCCGTGCCAAACGCCGTAATCACTTCGTCTCGTTCATTTCCCTGACCTCGATGATCGGCCTCGCCCTGGGCGTGGTGGTGATGATCGTGGTGCTGTCGGTGATGAACGGTTTCGACCACGAGATGCGCACCCGCGTGTTGGGCATGATCCCCCATGCCACGCTGGAGAGCGGCCAGCCCATTGCCGACTGGCCGGCCCTTGCCCAACAAGTAAAGCAGAATCCGCAGGTGGTGGCGGTTGCGCCGTTCACCCAGATGCAGGGCTTGCTGACCCATGATGGCAAGGTGCAGAAGGTGCTGCTCAACGGCATCGACCCGGCTCGCGAGCGCGAGGTGTCGATCATCGACAACTTCGTCTTGCAAGGCCGTCTGGACCAGCTGGCGCCGGGCGAGTGGGGCATCATGATCGGCGACAAGGCCGCGGCCAAGCTGGGTGTGGCCATCGGCGACAAGCTCACCTTCGTCGCCCCGGAAGTCAGCGTGACTCCCGCCGGCATGTTCCCGCGCATGAAGCGCTTCACCGTGGTGGGTACCTTCCATGTTGGCGCGGGCGAAATCGACGGCTACCTGGGCTTGACCAACATCAGCGACCTGTCCCGCCTGCACCGCTGGAAGCCCGACCAGGTACAGGGCCTGCGCCTGAAGTTCGACGACCTGTTCCAGGCGCCGCGCGTCGCCTGGAGCATTGCCCAGCAGCTGGGCGACCAGGAGTTCTACAGCCGTGACTGGACCCGTACCCACGGCAACCTGTACCAGGCGATCCGCATGGAAAAGGCCATGATCGGCCTGTTGTTGCTGCTGATCGTGGCGGTGGCGGCGTTCAACATCATTTCCACCCTGGTGATGGTGGTCAACGACAAGCGCGGCGACATCGCCATCCTGCGCACCCTGGGCGCCACGCCTGGGCAGATCATGCTCATCTTCATGGTCCAGGGCACGGTGATCGGGGTGATCGGTACCCTGATCGGCGCCGTGGTCGGGATCGTCGCCGCGCTGAACGTGAGCGCGGCGATCGCCGGCATCGAGAAACTGATCG
>NZ_BCBQ01000170.1:0-4790 GCF_001320885.1 Pseudomonas sp. NBRC 111140 | reverse complement strand
GTAACCGTCCGGCCAACTCACCTTCCTGACCCCGACGCCAAAGGCGATGGTGTCCACCTAATTTAAGTGGACACCATTTCTAGCCTTTTAAGCGGGTCTTTCCATGCAGTCACAACGCCGTTCCTATTCAAAATCCTTCAAGGCCCAAGTTGTCCAAGAGTGCGCCCAGCCCGGCGCATCGATTGCCAGCGTCGCGCAGAAGCACAGCCTTAACGCGAACCTCGTACATAAATGGATTAGGGTACTCACGAACAAAACTATGGCGCTGCAACCTGCTTTCATTCCAGTGCCCTTGCCGCTAGCCGGAGGACATTCGCAGGCAGCTTCATCAAGTATCTGCATTGAAATCCAGCACCCGCGTGGCACCGTCAAAGTGAACTGGCCGACCGAAAGCGCTGTCGCCTGTGCCACCTTTCTGCGAGACCTGTTGGAATGATTCGGATCGATGCCATCTGGCTTGCCACCGAGCCTATGGACATGCGCGCCGGTACCGAGACCGCGCTGGCCAGGGTGATCGCGGTGTTCGGTGTGGCGAAGCCGCACTGCGCATACCTCTTCGCTAATCGCCGTGCCAACCGAATGAAAGTCTTGGTGCATGACGGTGTGGGCATTTGGCTGGCAGCGCGACGATTGAACCAAGGCAAGTTTCATTGGCCCGGCATCCGTCACGGATCGGAAGTCGAACTCGATAACGAGCAACTTCAAGCCTTGGTACTGGGTTTGCCGTGGCAGCGGGTCGGCGCAGGCAGCGCGATCACAGTGCTTTAGCCCCTGCCATTAGCCCATCGGTTTATCGCTGTTGACGACCTGCTCTGACACAATCAGCGGCATGACTTCCTCGCCCAATCTCGACCAGATGACACCGGAACAGCTGCGCGGCTTGGCCGAACAGGCTATGCAGTTGCTGTCCCAGGTCGACTCCATGAGCCAGAAAATCCAACGCCTCGAAACGGTCAACGAGCAACTGGCTCATGAAATCGCCATCCTCAAGCGACACAAGTTCGCCAAGCGCAGCGAGCAACTGAGCCCCGACCAAGGCAGTCTGCTTGATGATCTGCTCGATACCGATATCGCAGCTATCGAAGCCGAGCTGAAGGCAGCCAATCCGCCGGCCGCACCGGCCGAGCCACGTCATAAGCCCAAGCGTGCACCACTGCCGCCGCAGTTTCCGCGAACCGTGATCCGTCACGAACCAGAGAATACTCAGTGCGTGTGCGGCTGCCAGCTTCAGCGAATCGGCGAAGACGTCAGCGAGAAGCTCGATTACACTCCGGGCGTGTTCACAGTTGAGCGGCATGTGCGTGGAAAATGGACGTGCCGTCAGTGTGAAACACTGATCCAGGCGCCTGTACCGGCCCAAGTGATCGACAAGGGCATCCCGACCGCAGGCCTTTTGGCCCACGTGATGGTGGCGAAGTTCGCCGACCATTTACCGCTGTACCGGCAGGAGAAGATTTTTGGTCGGGCCGGACTGCCCATCGCCCGTTCGACACTGGCGCAATGGATCGGACAGACCGGTGTGCAGCTCCAGCCTCTGGTCGATGCGCTGCGTGAGCATGTGTTGGCCCAGGGCGTGATCCACGCCGATGAGACCCCGGTTCAGATGCTCGCACCAGGCGAAAAGAAAACCCACCGCGCTTACGTGTGGGCCTATAGCACCACGCCTTTCTCGGCCCTAAAGGCCGTGGTCTACGACTTCAGCCCCAGCCGTGCCGGCGAACATGCGCGTAACTTCCTGGGCACGTGGAACGGTAAGCTGGTCTGCGATGACTTCGCCGGCTACAAGGCCAGCTTCGAGCTGGGCATCACCGAAATCGGCTGCATGGCCCATGCACGCCGCAAATTCTTCGACCTGCATGCAGCCAATAAAAGCCAGTTGGCGGAGCAGGCGCTTCACTCGATTGGCGGGTTGTATGAAGTCGAGCGACACGCCAAGGAAATGAGCGACGAAGCCCGCTGGCGATTACGTCAGGAAACAGCGGTGCCCATCGCTGAAAAACTGCATGAGTGGATGTTGGCCCAACGCGAACTTGTGCCCGAGGGTTCGGCCACGGCCAAGGCCCTGGATTACAGCCTTAAACGCTGGGTAGCGCTGACGCGCTACCTGGAAGATGGTGCTGTGCCCATCGACAATAACCAGATCGAGAATTTGATCCGGCCGTGGGCGCTTGGGCGCTCGAACTGGTTATTTGCCGGGTCGCTGCGCAGTGGAAAAAGGGCGGCGGCAATCATGAGCCTGATCCAGTCGGCGCGTATGAATGGGCACGATCCGTATGCCTATCTCAAGGATGTACTGATGCGGCTTCCGACACAGCGGGCGAGCGAAATCACGCAATTACTCCCGCAGCATTGGATGCTTGCCTGAGGCAGGCTAAGTGGACTTCGCCAAATAGTCAGCTCAAAGGCTGATTGGCATCAACAATTCGGAAGCGACTTTTCTCAGCATGTAGGTTTCGCGCAGAATTGACTGCCCCATCGAAGACTCGTGACGCTGCATGACGGCTTCATTGTGTGCGATGGCTTCATGCAGGTTGATCCAGACAGGCCGCATACCATTAGCGATTTCGTGGCTTTCCATTCTCACCGGCTCTAGCTGGGGCGCTACTTCGCATTGATAAAAATGCGAGGTCATGTGCATCAGATCGTACTGTGGCTTTTGGTAGGGCCGGTACTCCTCGATGTAACCGTAGTGCTGGAGCACCTGTATTTCACGAGCACCAGTCTCTTCCTCAAGCTCACGCTTCAGGCCTGCGACAATGTCCTCGTCACCATCAAGGCCGCCTCCAGGAAAGCTGAAATCGTTATAGCGCTCGGTGAACAGCAACAGGATCTGTTCACCCCGCATCACGATGCCGCGAGCTGCATGTCGACGGAATACTCTGCCCTGCTTGGATTTCAGCTCGGGGTGAACAATTTCAGTTATGAGTTGCATGTGGTCTCGTAGCGGCAAGATCAGTTAGTCATCGTCCAGGGTGGCCACGGTATTTCCTCAGTTCTGGAAATACTGTGGCCAGTGGAACTGGCTCAGCGAAGCAGCAATAAGGGTACAGTGGATGTACGCAGCATCGTCGTGGTCGTGCTGCCTATCAGAAACTGCCTGATGCGTGAGTGCCCGTACGCCCCCATGACCAAGAGGTCAATGCCGTGCTCTGCCTGATACGCATGCAGTGTGGACTCTACTTCGCCTGGGCGGATCTCGGAATGCACCAGCGAGCCGGAAGACGCAAGCGTGGTTCGTGCCTTCTCCAGCGCGTTCTGGTTGTCTTCAGAATCCGTTCCAACCATGACGATATGAATTGGCAGGCCTTCGCACAGCGGGCTTGAAGCAAGCATCTGTAAGGTCTTGTGGCCTGTTGCGCTGCCGTCAAATGCCACCATGACCGTTTCAGGTTTCCTGAAATGGCTGGTTGTAATCAGGGTGGGGCGGTGGATAGTTCGGACTATCGCTTCAATCTGGCTGCCAAGACTTTGGGCACTGCGCGTGCTGTCCTCACCGACTCTTCCAATCACCAGTAACCGAATATCGTCTTGGAGATCGCTCAGGCTCTCGACGAGATGGCCATGGCGCTGCTTCATATCAGGTGACATGGCGCCAGAGTGAACTGTTCGCTCGCGAGCTTTTTCAAGCATGTGCTGCCCATGCTCCAACGCCAGTTTTGCCCGCTGCGCATCCAGCATGGCCAACTCTTCCAGCAGATGTTCTCTGCTACCGAGACCGATATTGCCGCTGAGGTCAGCGGATGCAGGATATTTCTCCTTATCCAGCACATGAAGCAAGGTCAGGGGAGCGCTGAGTCGTTGCGAGGCCCATGCTGCGTAATCGCAGACCGCCAATGAGGATTGTGAGTTATCAATGCATGCCATTACGCGGGTCATTGTCGTTCTCCTTAGTGGCTCATGAGCTTGTCGATGGCACCGGGTTTGTCATGCACGCCGAAGCGGTCAACGATTGTCGCGCTGGCTTCATTGAGACCGAGCACTTCAACCTCAGCGCCTTCGCGTCGGAACTTGATCACGACCTTATCCAGCGCTGCGACGGCGGTGATATCCCAGAAATGCGCCTGTGTGAGATCGATGGTGACCTTGTTGAGCGCCTCCTTGAAGTCAAAAACCTCAGTGAACTTGTCCGCAGAGCTAAAGAACACCTGGCCCACGACGCGGTAAGTCCGATGCGATTTCGTCTCTTCAAGAGTGCTCTTGATATCCAGGTAGTGCCCGACCTTGTTTGCGAAGAACAGGGAGGCCAGCAGCACACCTACCAGTACGCCGTAAGCCAGATTGTGAGTGGCCACGACGACCACGACGGTCGCCACCATGACGAGGTTGGTCGACAGCGGATGCTCTTTCAGATTACGCAAGGAATCCCAGCTAAAGGTGCCGATGGACACCATGATCATCACAGCCACGAGTGCCGCCATAGGGATTTTGGAGAGCCACTCGCCAAGAAATACCACCATCAGCAGCAGGAAAACGCCGGCACACAATGTCGAGAGACGGGTGCGGCCACCAGATTTCACGTTGATGATCGACTGGCCGATCATGGCGCAACCTGCCATGCCGCCAAGCATGCCGGCAGCGATGTTGGCCACACCCTGGCCTTTGCACTCGCGGTTTTTGTTGCTGGTGGTGTCGGTAAGGTCGTCGACGATGGTCGCGGTCATCATTGATTCGAGTAGACCCACTACTGCCAACGCAGCCGAGTACGGGAAAATGATGCGCAGGGTTTCAAAATTCAGCGGAACTTCAGGCCAGAGGAAGATCGGGAGCGTATCAGGCAGTTGGCCCATGTC
>NZ_BCBQ01000169.1:0-4824 GCF_001320885.1 Pseudomonas sp. NBRC 111140 | reverse complement strand
ACCTCCGACGTGGGCCAGCACCAGATGTTCGCGGCGCAGTACTACCGCTTCAACAAGCCAAACCGTTGGATCAACTCCGGCGGCCTGGGCACCATGGGCTTCGGCTTCCCGGCGGCGATGGGCGTCAAGCTCAACTTCCCGGACCAGGACGTGGCCTGCGTGACTGGCGAAGGCAGCATCCAGATGAACATCCAGGAGCTGTCCACCTGCATGCAGTACGGCCTGCCGGTGAAGATCGTCAACCTGAACAACGGTGTGTTGGGCATGGTCCGCCAGTGGCAGGACATGGCTTACAACGGTCGTCACTCGCACTCGTACGTCGAGTCGTTGCCTGACTTCATCAAGCTGGCCGAGGCCTATGGCCATGTGGGCATCCGCATCACCAGCCTGAAGGACCTCAAGCCGAAGCTGGAAGAAGCGTTTGCGATGAAGGACCGCCTGGTGTTCATCGACATCGCGGTTGACCGCAGTGAGCACGTCTATCCGATGCAGATCAAGGACGGCTCGATGCGTGACATGTGGCTGAGCAAGACGGAGCGTACCTGATATGCGGCACATCATTTCCCTGCTGCTGGAAAACGAACCAGGTGCGTTGTCCCGTGTGGTCGGCCTGTTCTCCCAGCGCAACTACAACATTGAAAGCCTGACCGTGGCGCCGACCGAAGACCCGACCCTGTCGCGTCTGACGCTGACCACCGTTGGCCATGACGAAGTGATCGAACAGATCACCAAGAACCTGAACAAGCTGGTCGAAGTGGTCAAGCTTGTCGACCTGTCGGAAAGCGCCCACATCGAGCGCGAACTGATGCTGGTCAAGGTCAAGGCCACCGGTGCCCAGCGTGCCGAGATCAAGCGCACCACGGATATCTTCCGTGGCCAGATCGTCGACGTGACCGCCAGCGTGTACACCGTACAACTGAGCGGTACCAGCGACAAACTGGACAGCTTCATCCAGGCGATCGGCACTGCATCGATTCTCGAAACCGTGCGCAGCGGCGTTACCGGCATTGCCCGTGGCGACAAAGTGCTCAGCATCTAAATTCAAAAATTAGCGATGGCTCCGCAGGGGCCGAGATATAACCAGGGGTATTTTCATGAAAGTTTTCTACGATAAAGACTGCGACCTTTCCATCATCCAGGGCAAGAAAGTCGCCATCATCGGTTATGGCTCCCAGGGCCACGCTCAGGCGTGCAACCTGAAGGACTCCGGTGTAGACGTTACCGTCGGTCTGCGTAAAGGTTCGGCTACCGTTGCCAAGGCTGAAGCCCACGGCCTGAAAGTTGCTGACGTTGCTACCGCTGTCGCTGCGGCTGACCTGGTCATGATCCTGACCCCAGACGAGTTCCAGGGCGCTCTGTACAAGAACGAGATCGAGCCGAACATCAAGAAGGGCGCTACCCTGGCCTTCTCCCACGGCTTCTCGATCCACTACAACCAGGTTGTTCCGCGTGCCGACCTCGACGTGATCATGATCGCGCCGAAAGCCCCGGGCCACACCGTTCGCTCCGAGTTCGTCAAAGGCGGCGGCATCCCTGACCTGATCGCTATCTACCAGGACGCTTCGGGCAACGCCAAGAACGTCGCACTGTCCTACGCTTCGGGCGTGGGCGGCGGCCGCACCGGCATCATCGAAACCACCTTCAAGGACGAGACCGAAACCGACCTGTTCGGTGAGCAGGCTGTTCTGTGCGGCGGTACCGTCGAACTGGTCAAAGCCGGTTTCGAAACCCTGGTCGAAGCTGGCTACGCGCCAGAAATGGCCTACTTCGAGTGCCTGCACGAGCTGAAGCTGATCGTAGACCTCATGTACGAAGGCGGCATCGCCAACATGAACTACTCGATCTCCAACAACGCCGAATACGGTGAGTACGTCACTGGCCCGGAAGTCATCAACGAAGAATCCCGCAAGGCCATGCGCAACGCTCTGAAGCGCATCCAGGACGGCGAGTACGCGAAGATGTTCATCTCCGAAGGTGCTACCAACTACCCATCGATGACCGCCAAGCGTCGCAACAACGCCGCTCACGGCATCGAAATCATCGGCGAGCAGCTGCGCTCGATGATGCCTTGGATCTCGGCTAACAAAATCGTCGACAAGACCAAGAACTAAGTCTTATCGAAAGATGAAAAACGCGGCTTCGGCCGCGTTTTTTCGTTCTGGCAGCCCGCTTCTGGTATAAAGCAGACCAGTGGCCTGCTGTCAGAACCTGTTTCGCGGGCCCGTGTCGAACATTTTCCATCCTGTTGCAAGGTACCCTCCATGAGCGAACGTCCCGAAGAGCCGAACAAGCCCTCCGACGCCGAAAGCCTGCTACCTGTCGATGAGCACGTTGAAGAAGGGCATGACGCCGAAGGCCGCAAGGTGCGCCACCGCGGCATCTACCTGTTGCCCAACCTGTTCACCACCGCCAACCTGTTTGCCGGCTTCTATTCCATCATCAGCTCGATGAGCGCACAGAGTGCCCTGAGTGCCGGTGACCCACGCGAGGCGAGCAAGTACTTCGCCTTTGCCGCCATCGCCATTTTCGTGGCCATGGTGCTCGATGGCCTGGACGGCCGTGTTGCGCGCATGACCAATACTCAGAGTGCCTTCGGTGCCGAGTATGACTCGCTGTCTGACATGGTCGCCTTCGGTGTGGCCCCGGCCTTGCTGGCCTTTGGTTGGGCGCTCGGTGACATGGGCAAGGTTGGCTGGATGGTCGCCTTCATCTATGTAGCCGGTGCCGCGTTGCGCCTGGCGCGCTTCAACACCCAGGTCGGTACTGCCGACAAACGCTACTTCATCGGTTTGGCCAGCCCGGCTGCCGCGGGTGTGGTGGCGGGTACCGTATGGGCGTTCAGCGACTACGGAATCCAGGGGTCCAAGCTGTCTTTCCTGGTGGCGCTGCTGGTGGCTGCTGCCGGTATGCTGATGGTCAGTAATATCAAGTACAACAGCTTCAAGGAGCTGGACCTCAAAGGGCGTGTGCCGTTCGTGGCGATTCTGGCCGTGGTGCTGGTATTTGCCGTGGTATTCAGCGACCCGCCACGCATCCTGCTGCTGATCTTCCTCGCCTACGCGGCATCGGGGCCGATCCAGTTCCTGCTGAAGGCGCGCCGGCGCAAAGCGTGAAAATCGCTTAACGCTGGAATAACCTTCCGGCTCCATAGTCTTACGGGTACATCCGTTACTCAGTGCTATGGAGCCGCCCATGCTCATCAAGCTTCCCAGGTCTTCCGAGTGCAAGGCGTCGGAGATTACCCCCGAAGGCCTCTATCTTTCCCGTCGTACCCTGCTGGGTGGCTCATTGGCCGGCTTGGCGCTGGGCGCGCTGCCGGGCGGGGTGGGGGCTGCGGAAGTTTCGCGTTATGCCGATGTGCAGGCCGGCACCGGGCCGGCCTGGTTCACTGACAAGCTTGCCGCCACGCGCTGGCAGGCGGTGACGGTGAACAATGAGGTGATCACGCCATTCAAAGACGCCACCCACTACAACAACTTTTACGAGTTCGGTCCCGACAAGGGTGACCCGGCTGCCAATGGCGACAGCCTTAAGACCGAGCCGTGGTCGATTGTGGTGGATGGTGAGGTGGGCAAGCCCGGGCGCTATGCACTGGAAGACTTCGTCAAACCTTACCAGCTTGAAGAGCGGATTTACCGTCTGCGTTGCGTAGAGGCGTGGTCGATGGTCATTCCCTGGCTGGGGTTTCCGCTCGCGCAGGTGCTCAAGCAGGTCGAGCCGACTTCCAAGGCGCGTTATGTGCGCTTTGAGACCTTGAAGGATCCCGAACACATGCCGGGGCAGCGTTCAGGGTTTGCCCTGATCGACTGGCCCTATAGAGAAGGTTTGCGTCTGGATGAAGCAATGCACCCATTGGCTATCCTGGCGGTGGGCATGTATGGACGGGAGTTGCCCAACCAGAACGGCGCGCCGCTGCGGTTGGTGGTGCCATGGAAATATGGTTTCAAGAGCATCAAGTCGATCGTGCGTATCAGCCTGGTGGCCGAGCAGCCTGGCACTACCTGGGAAGGGTTGGCGCCGGATGAATATGGTTTCTATGCCAATGTGAATCCGACTGTCGATCACCCGCGCTGGAGCCAGGCGCGCGAACGACGGTTGCCCAGCGGGTTGTTCAGCCCCAATGTGCGGGAGACGCAAATGTTCAATGGCTACGCTGATGAGGTTGCGTCGCTGTATACCGGGCTCGATCTGCGGAAGAACTATTGATGCGCTATCCCTGGTTTCGCCTGGCCATCTTCGTTGTGGGGTGCCTGTTCCCGGCATGGTGGTTATATGAGGCAGCGATGAGCCTGCTGGGGCCTGATCCCGGGAAGATCATGATGGACCGCCTTGGGCTTGGGGCGCTCACCTTCCTGCTGGTGACCTTGTGCATGACCCCGTTGCAGAAGCTGACGGGGTGGTCGGGGTGGATCGTAGTGCGTCGGCAGCTGGGGTTATGGGTGTTTGCTTATATAGTGCTGCACATCCTGGCCTACCTGTTCTTTATCCTGGGGCTGGATTGGGGGCAGTTGGCGGTGGAGCTGCGCAAGCGGCCCTACATCATTGTGGGCGCGTTGGGCTTCCTTGGGTTACTGGTGCTGGCGATTACCTCGAACCGCTATAGCCAGCGGCGGTTGGGGGCGCGGTGGAAGAAGCTGCACAGGTTGGTGTATGCGGTGCTTGGGTTGGGGTTGCTGCATTTTCTGTGGATTGTGCGCTCGGATCTGAGGGAGTGGTCGATCTACGCGCTTATTGGTGCTGTGCTGATGGTGCTGCGTATACCGGCTGTAGCGCGTGGTCTTCCCAGGGTTGCCCGTGCGCGAGGCAGGGCAGTCTGAAATATTG
>NZ_BCBQ01000168.1:0-4837 GCF_001320885.1 Pseudomonas sp. NBRC 111140 | reverse complement strand
GGACGCTGCCCAGCACATTGCCCTGCGCGTCACGCACCTGCACCTGCGTACCTGCCGGTGCGGTACCGGAAACGCTGGAGCCATCAGCGGCCACCACCACGTCGCTCGGGCTTTCGGGCCGCGGTGTATCGGTAACGATCACACTGACACCCACCGAGATATTGCCGGCGGCATCGGTTTGCACCAGGACGATGGTTTGGCCTGCGGTCAGTGGTACATCCAGATCGACCACGAAGGTACCGTTTGGCCCGACAATCCCGCTACCAAGGGCGGCGCCCTGCGTATCCCGTACCTCCACCGTGGCACCGGGTTCGCCACGGCCAGACACGGTTAGGCTGCCATCACCTGCCACCACCTCGGTGACGATCGTCGGTGCGGTAATGTCCGGGGCCACGTAGCTTAGCGGCACCGAGGTGTTGCCTGCTGCGTCGGTTACGGTGATGGACAGGGTTTCGCCATTGGCCTGTGGCGGGTCGAGGGTCAGGCTGAAACTGCCATCCGGTGCGACGATGACGCTGCCGATCAGGTTGCCCGAGGCATCTTTCACCTCCACCCTTGCGCCCCCTTCGGCAATGCCGGCGAGGCTGTCGCCATTGGTCAGCACCAGGCCGGTCGGTTGCAGTGGTGCTACCTGGTCTGGCGCTGTCAGCGGGCTGGGCGTGGAGACGTTGCCGGCGGCATCGGTCAGGGTCACCTGCAGGGCCGAGCCATCCACCACTGGGGTTGGCAGTTGCACGTTGAAGCTGCCATCGGGCTGAACGGTGCCGCTTGCCAGCACTTGGCCCTGATCGTTGCGCACTTCTACAGTGGCACCCACTTCGCCACGGCCGGAGACCGTGCGGCCATCGTTGCTGATGGCCAAGTCGGTGGCCGGCGCCGGTGGCGTGGTGTCGCCGCCATTGTCCACGATCGGCGCGGTGATTGTGCCGGCCGTGGAGGCATTGCCTGCGGTGTCGGTGGCGGTCACTTGCAATTGTTCGCCCGCCACTTGTGGCGGTGTGAGGCCGATGTTGAAGGCGCCACTGGCCCCCACCACGACGCTGCCCAGCACAGTAGTGCCATCGGCGGCCAACACACGCACGGTGCTGCCGGCTTCTGCGCGGCCGCTGACGACGGTACCGTCGCCATTGATTGCCAGGTCGCTCGGCGCTACAGGTGGCGTGATGTCGGGTGCGGTGACCTGCACCGGCAGCGACGAGGTGCCGTTGTTGTCGATGGCCACGACGTCCAGTAACTCGCCATTGGCCTGGGCCGGCGTGAGCACCACGGTGAAGGTGCCCTCGGCACCGACCACGATGCTGCCAACCAGCGTGCCGTTGGCGTCGTGCACTTCCACGCGGCTGCCAGCCGGGGCAGCGCCGCTGATGCTGCCGCCGTCAGCGGCCACCACCAGTTCACTTGGGCTGGTCGGCGTGACCACCAGTGGCACGTCGTAGGTCAGGGCCTGGGAAGCGTTGCCGCTCGGGTCGGTCTGCACCAGGCTCAGGCGTTCACCCGGCAGCGCTGCCGGGTCGAGGCCAATCAGGAAGGTGCCGTTCGCAGTCACGGTGCCGCTACCGATCAGCGTGCCATTGGCATCGCGTACCTCCACGCTGGCACCGGCTTCGCCGCGACCACTCAGGGTCAGGCCGTCGGCACCGACCACGATGTTGCTGACCACGGCGGGCGCGGTGATGTCCGGGGCGTCGAACTGCAGTGGGGAAGAAACGTTGCCAGCGGCATCGACCAGGCGGACGTCGAGCACTTCGCCATTGGCTTGGGCCGGCGACAGGGTGACGCTGAAGCTGCCATTCCCGTTGACCAGGCCGGTACCGAGCAGGTTGCCCGAGGCATCGCGTACCTGCACGGTCGCGCCTGGCTCGCCGCTGCCGCTCAGGGTCACACCGTCGGCCAAGGCCAGGCCGGTCGGCTGGGCCGGGGCCTGCAGGTCTGGGGTAACCACCGTAGCCGGTGTGGAGGCATTGCCAGCGGCGTCGGTCAGCACCACTTGCAGGGTGCTGCCATCCTTCACCGGTGGGTTGAGGGTGATCTGGAAGGTACCGTCGGGGTTAACCGTGCCGCTGGCCAGTACAGTGCCCTGGGCATCGCGCACTTGCACGCTGGCACCGGCCTCGCCACGGCCATTGAGCTGGGCGCCGGCCAGCCCGACTACCAGGTTGGTGGCGGCATCTGGTGGCGTGGTATCGCCACCGTCGATGTCCGGCGCGGTGATGTTGCCGGCGGTGGAGGCATTGCCGGCTGCGTCGGTGGCGGTGACTTGCAGCGCCTCACCATTCACCTGTGGTGGGTCGAGGGTGATACTGAAACTGCCGGTGGCGCCCACCACCACGCTACCCAGCACAGTGGTGCCATCGGCGGCCAGCACGCGCACGGTGCTGCCCACTTCGGCGCGGCCGGTGACCACGCTGCCGTTGGCACTGATCACCAGTTCGCTCGGGGTAACCGGTGGGGTGATGTCTGGCGCGGTGACTTGCACTGGCAGCGACGAAGCGCCGCTGCCGTCGATGGCCACCACATCCAGCAGCTCGCCGTTGGCCTGTGCCGGGTTGAGGATGACGGTGAAGGTGCCACCAGCACCCACCACCACACTGCCGACCAGCGTGCCGTTGGCATCGTGTACTTCCACCCGGCTGCCCACCGGCGCTGTACCGGTGATGCTGCTGCCGTTCGCAGCCACAACCAGGTCGCCTGGGCTGGCTGGCGCGGTGGTTACCGGCACTTCATATTGCAGGGCCACGGAGGCGTTGCCGCTGGCATCGGTCTGCACCAGGCTCAACTGAGCGCCCGGCTGCGCGGCGGGGTCGAGGTCGATCAGGAAGGTGCCGTTGGCACCAACGGTGGCGGTACCGATGACAGTGCCGTTGGCGTCACGTACTTGTACGGTGGCACCGGCCTCGCCACGGCCACTGAGCACCAGGCCATCGGCGCCGACCACGATATTGCTGACGGCGGCTGGCGGGGTAATGTCCGGTGCGGTGAACGCCAGCGGCGTCGAGCTGTTGCCAGCGGCGTCCACCACGCGAATGTCCAGTGCTTCACCATTGGCCTGGGCCGGGAACAAGGTGACGGTGAAAGTGCCGTCCTCGTTGACCAGGCCAGTGCCGATCAGGCTGCCGGCGGCATTGCGCACCTGCACGGTGGCGCCGGGCTCGCCACGGCCGGTGAAGGTGACACCATCGGCCAGGGCCAACTCGGTTGGCTGCGCCGGGGCCTGCAGGTCTGGCGCGGCGACAGCGCCGGGTTGCGAGACATTACCTGCAGCGTCGGTCAGGGTGACTTGCAGGGTACTGCCGTCGGTGATGGCTGGGCTCAACGTGATGGCGAAAGTGCCATCCGGGTTGACCGTGCCCGTGGCCACTACGGTGCCAGCGCCATCGCGCACCTGAACGCTGGCACCGGCTTCGCCACGACCGCTCAGCTGGTTGCCGGCAGCGTTGATCACCAGGTTGGTCGGGGCATCCGGTGGGGTGGTGTCGCCGCCGTCGATATCTGGCGCGGTAAGGCTGCCAGCGGTGGAAGCATTGCCCGCCGCATCGGTAGCAGTGACTTGCAGCACCTCGCCGTTTACCTGTGGCGGGTCGAGGGTGATGCTGAAGCTGCCGGTAGCGCCAACGACCACGCTACCCAGCACGGTGGTGCCGTCGGCGGCCAGCACGCGTACGGTGCTGCCCGGCTCGGCGCGGCCAGTGACCACGCTGCCGTCGGCATTGATCACCAGTTCGCTCGGGGTAACCGGTGGGGTGATGTCTGGCGCGGTGACTTGCACCGGCAGCGACGCAGCGCCGTTGCCATCGATGGCCAGCACATCCAGCAGTTCGCCATTGGCCTGGGCTGGGGCGAGGGTGACGGTGAAGCTGCCATCGGGGCCCGCTATCACACTGCCAATCAGCGTGCCGTTGGCATCATGCACTTCCACACGGCTGCCGGCAGGTGCCGTACCGCTGATACTGCTGCCGTCCTCGGCGAACACCAGGTCGGTGGGGCTGGCAGGTGCAGTGGTGACCGGCACTTCGAACTGCAGTGGCGCAGAGGCATTGCCGCTTGGGTCGGTCTGTACCAGGCTCAGTTGCTCGCCTGGCTGCACGGCGGGTGAAAGGTCGACGAGGAAGGTGCCATTGGCCGTGACCACGCCGCTGCCGAGCAAGGTGCCATTGGCATCGCGCACCTCCACGGTGGCGCCTGCTTCGCCGCGACCACTCAGGGCCAGGCCGTCACCGCCGACCACGATATTGCTGACGATCGCTGGTGGGGTGATGTCCGGCGCATCGAATTGCAGCGGGGCCGAGGTGTTGCCGGCGGCATCCACCAGGCGTACGTCGAGCGCTTCGCCGTTGGCTTGAGCAGGCGACAGGGTGAGGCTGAACAGGCCGTCGGCACCGACGATACCCGTGCCGATGACCGTACCTGCAGCATCGCGCACTTGCACAGTGGCGCCGGGCTCGCCGCGCCCGGTGAAGGTCACGCCGTCGGCCAGGGCCAAGTCTGTCGGTTGTGCGGGCGGCAGCAGGTCGGCCGAGGTGACCGAGCCCGGTTGCGAAACATTCCCGGCGGCATCGGTCAGGGTCACTTGCAGGGTGCTGCCGTCATTTACGGCAGGGGCCAGGGTAATTACGAAGCTGCCATCGGCGCCGACGGTGCCAGTGGCCAGCACAGTACCTGCGGCATCGCGTACCTCGACGGTGGTGCCTGGCTCGCCGCGCCCGTTCAGCCGGCTACCGGCCAGGCCGATGACCAGGTCGGTCGGGGCTGCTGGTGGCGTGGTATCGACCCCATCGATGTCCGGTGCTGTGACTACGCTGGTTGGCGATGTATTGCCGGCCGCGTCGGTCGCCGTGGC
>NZ_BCBQ01000167.1:0-4899 GCF_001320885.1 Pseudomonas sp. NBRC 111140 | reverse complement strand
GTTGTCCGCACGCCAGCGCAGCCAGTGACGCTCGATTTCCGGAAGCAACTCGCCAGCTTCCTCGAGAAACACTTCGCGCAGCTCGTCGTCGATGCCATCGCCATCGGCTCCCAGGCCCGCTCGGGCGTCAGCCTGCGCACAGTGCACGCCCAGCGCCGCCAGGCTGGCACGCGCCCTGTCGATGAAGGGCTGGCCATCCGCCAACGGGTCGGCCACCCGCCATTGCAGGTAACACTCGGCAGCACTCAGCGCCTCGGCCAGGTGCGTCAGCTCATCGGCGGGCGGCTCTTCGTCCAGGTGCTGCAACCAACGCTGCACATAACTTGCGCAGCCGGCAAACAGCTCGGCCACGGCGGGCAGCATCAACATGGCCAAAGCCCCGCGAACCTGCTGCAATAGCCCTGGCAAAGGTTGCAGGCGCTGCCGAGGCCAGTCGGACTCCAGGTAGTCGCCGATCAGGTCCTTGGCCTGCTGCAATACATTCAGCGACTCGCTCAACACCAGCTGGCGTATCTCGGCCAGGTCCGAGCCCGGCAGGCTACCCTGGCCGTTTTCCTCCAGTGGGCCGACCATGCCGTTCAGCGAAGCCTCCACGTACAGCAAGGCCCCCGCCACATCCATAAGCACCGCATCGTCCACCGACCGCTCGCCCTGGGCCAAGGCCTGCAGCGCCAGCACCTGGTCGATGATCACCCGCCGTGGTTGTTGGAAGCCCAGTACAGCCAGGGTATCGGCCACGTGGCGCAGCGGCGCCAGCAGGGCATCGAGCTGCTCGCTGTGCTGACGATCGCTGCGCACGAACTGGTCCAGGCGCTCCTTGATGCGCATGAGGTCGTCGCAGAGCGCGGTCACCACCGAGCGCAGGGCATCGCGGCCCGGCCCGGCCTGCAATTGATCGCGCCAGTTGCCCAACGACAGGTCGAGGTTGGCCAGGTCGTCGGACCCGGCAAAGCGTTGCGCAGCACCACTTATCAGGCTTGCCTGGGCTAGCGGCTCGATGCCACGGCAGGCGCGCAGCTGGTTGAGCAGTGGCAGCATCACCAACGGCAGATCGTGGCGGGCGCCGCGCAAGCGTTCAAGGTACGACGGCAACTGCTCCAGACCACGGAACAGCGCACCCAGGCAATCGCCCCGTGGGCTGACCTGGCCATCGGCCAACGCCTTGGCGAACAGCTCCAGTTCCTCTGCCAGGCGCGTGGCGCCACGCAGCTCGAGCATGCGCAGGCAGCCATGCACCTGGTGCAAGTTGTCGACCACGAAGGCCAGCATCGACAAGTCGCCCGGTTCGCCGGCGAAGCGCTCCAGCGCCTGCCGTGCCTGGCCCAGGCAATCGAGAATGGCGGCCTTGGTCCAGGCCAGCGCCACCGTTTCGTGGCGCTCGGGGCTTACAGCAGCGACAGCCATGGGCACTCCTCTGCGCGGCGCTTCACTTGGGTTCTGCCGGTGGCGGCAGGGTGAAACCGGACACCGAACGGCGCATCTCGCTGGCCATGCGGGCCAGGTGGCGAATACTGTCGGCGGTGGCACCCGAGCCTGCGGAGGTTTGCGCGGTAATCTGCTGGATCACCGCCATGGTATGGGAGATCTGCCCTGCCGAAGAAGTCTGCAACTGGGCAGCGTCGGAAATGCTGTGGATGAGGTCGGCAAGGTTCTGCGATACCCCTTCGATCTCGGCCAGCGCCACCCCGGCATCCTGGGCCAGGCGGGCGCCGCGCACCACTTCGGCGGTGGTCTGCTCCATGGAGATCACCGCTTCGTTGGTGTCGGCCTGAATGGTGCGCACCAGTGCCTCGATCTGGCGGGTGGCCGACGACGAGCGTTCGGCCAGGCGCTGTACCTCGTCGGCGACCACGGCAAACCCGCGGCCGGCCTCACCGGCCAGCGAGGCCTGGATCGCAGCGTTGAGTGCGAGAATGTTGGTTTGGTCGGCAATGTCGTCGATCAGGCTGACGATGTCGCCAATTTCCTGGGAAGACTCGCCCAGGCGCTTGATCCGCTTGGCGGTGTCCTGGATCTGCTCGCGAATGTTGTCCATGCCGTTGATGGTGTTATGCACCACCTCGTTGCCCTTGTTGGCAATAGCCACCGAGCGCTCGGCCACCTTGGCCGATTCATAGGCATGCGCCGACACCCGATCGATCGACTCGACCATGTCGCCAACCGCCTCGGACGCTTCGCTGATTTGTGCGGCCTGGTGCTCGGAGGCCTTGGCCAGTTGGCGAGCGGTGTTCTGCGTGTCCTGCACAGCGGCGGCAACCTGCATGGCGCTGTGGTTGATGGTGGCGACCAGGTCGCGCAGCTGGTCCACGGAATAGTTGATCGAGTCGGCAATGGCGCCGGTGAAGTCTTCGGTCACCGACACGGTCACGGTCAGGTCGCCGTCGGCCAGCTCTTCGATTTCGTCGAGCAGGCGCATGATCGCCTGCTGGTTGCGTTCGTTCTTTTCTGCGGTCTCGCGCAACTGGCGGTTGGTGGTACGCACCATGACCAGGCCGATGAGGATGATCGAGGCCAGCGCCAGCAGGCCCAGGGCGTAACCGCCAACGGTGTCGAGGGTGCGCCCACCGGCCAGGTTCTCGAAACCGTTGGCCAAGTGCGAGGCTTCGTCGAGCAAGGTTTGCGAAAGGCTGAAAATGTTGCCTGCGGCTTCACGCACACGGAACAGTTCGGGCGAAGTTTCGAGAATTTCATCGACCGAACCTGCAACGAACTGGAACAGTTCGGCAATTTCGGCCAGCCGTGCGCGAGCGTCGGCGTCCTCGACGCGGGTTACCTGGATGGTCGCATTGCCATTGAGCATGCCCTCCAGCACCTGGCCAAAGCGCCCGGCGTCGCGGCCAAAGGCATCGGCCGCCTGGGCTGCGCTGTCGTCACCGGCCAACACCGTGTTGACCGAGCCGAGAATACGCTCGGCCAGCAACAGCTGGCGCTGGGCCACCGCCACCTGATTGGCCGGGGCACCGCTCTGCAGCAGGATCTCGACCACTTTTTCGTATTCCACCTGCAACTGCGGCACGGTCTCGGCCAGGGTCGCCGCCACCTGGTGCAACGACAGCACGGTCTGCTCGCTGGCCAGGATGATGTCGGTGTTCTTACGCAGGTTTTCCCAGTCACGGCGTACCGACTCCATCTCGTCACGCACCGAGGGTGGCGCAGGCGGCAGGCCGGTGGACTTGTCACCCTGACGCAGGTAGCCCCAGCGACGCTCGAAATCGTTGCGCGCATCCGACAGCAGCTTGAACGCCAACGCCTTGCCGGTGGCCGCTTCGGTGGCGTTCTTGGCAATGCGTTGCGACAGCACACGCAGCTCGCCGGCATGGCCGATGTACTGCTTGTCGTAGTTGGACTGGGTATTGAGGTAGGCGAAGTTGGCGAACAGCAGGATGATCGACAGGATCAGGATCAGGAACAGCACGGTGATCTGCGCGATGCTGCGGGTACGTGGGGTCACGGTGGTGGCAGTGACGGGGGTGGCAGGCTTGTTCACGTTCGCAGGTCCTATAACGCCACATCGAGAAAGCCCGGCGCCTGGGCCAGGGCGAAGGGGCTGAAGATCGCCCAGTTGCGTTCACGCGGGAAGTGCCCCTGCACAAAGCGTGCAGCGGCCCGGATCAGTGGTTGCGGCGGCGACAACTGCAAGCTGTCGAGGGCAAAGTGCTGCAGGCCCAGTACCTCGTCCACCAGCAGGCCGACGAACAGGTCATCGTGGTCCAGCACCAGCACCCGCCGCTGCTTGCCTGGGGCGGCGTGGCCCAGGCCGAAGAAGCTGCTCAGGTCCATCACCGGCAACAGCCGGCCACGCAGGTTGGCCACCCCGCACACCCACGGCTGCACGCCGGGAACACGGCTACTGCGCGGTTCGCGCAACACTTCGGCCACTTCGCCCATGGGCGCGACGAACCACTGCCCGGCAATGCGAAAACCGATGCCGCTCCACTGCTGCAGTCGGTTGTCCTGCGGTGGCTGGTCGGCCACCAGCAGGCGGCAGCGCCGGTCGATGTCCAGCAACAACTCGAAGGCGGTCAGCGACGCGCCCTGCGGGCGGGTGGTCAAGCCCCCAGCACTTCTTTGAGCTTGGCGATCAGCGCGTCCTCTTCCACCGGCTTGGTCAGGAAGTCACGTGCACCCTGGCGCGTGGCCCAGATGCGGTCGGTTTCCTGGTCCTTGGTGGTCACCACGATTACCGGGATGGCGCTGGTCTCTGGGTCCTTGCTGAGCTGGCGAGTGGCCTGGAAACCGTTCATGCCAGGCATGACGATGTCCATCAGCACAGCGTCGGGCTTGTCTTGCCGGGCCAGGGCCACGCCATCGGCACCGTTGCTGGCCTTGAGCACCTGGTAGCCGTGCTTCTCCAGCCATTCGGTCAATCTGTACATCTCTGTCGGCGAGTCGTCGACAATCAGAACTCGGGCCATGCTGTTTCCCCATCAGGAAAGTAGGACCGTGCCATGGCGGGGCGCGGTCAGGGTGCGTGTTGTTGAGGTACGGCAAACCCGGGCACGTGGGCGCGGATCGCGTCGAGCAATTCTTCCTTGCTGAACGGCTTGGTCAGGAACTGATCGGAACCGACCACCCGGCCACGAGCCTTGTCGAACAGGCCGTCGCGCGACGACAGCAGGATCACCGGGGTGTCCTTGAAGACACTGTTGTGCTTGATGACCGCGCAGGTCTGGTAACCGTCCAGGCGCGGCATCAGCACATCGACGAAAATGATGCTGGGCTGGTGGTCGACGATCTTGGCCAGGGCATCGAAGCCATCGCTGGCGGTGATCACCTCGCAGCCCGCTTCACCGAGCAACATCTGTGCGGTGCGGCGGATCGTGCGGGAATCGTCGATCACCATCACCTTCAGGGGTTGTTCCATAGACGCCTACCAATGGAAATTAGCTGCACTTTTAG
>NZ_BCBQ01000166.1:0-4991 GCF_001320885.1 Pseudomonas sp. NBRC 111140 | reverse complement strand
TCGATGCCGTCGGCGGCATGTGGTGCACCAATATCGGCCTGGGCCGCGAGGAAATGGCCCTGGCCATCGCCGACCAGGTGCGCCAGCTGGCGTACTCCAACCCGTTCTCCGACATGGCCAACGACGTGGCCATCGAACTGTGCCAGAAGCTTGCGCAACTGGCGCCGGGCGACCTTAACCATGTGTTCCTCACCACCGGTGGCTCGACCGCTGTCGACACCGCCTACCGGCTGATCCAGTACTACCAGAACTGCCGTGGCAAGCCGCACAAGAAACACATCATCGCTCGCTACAACGCCTACCACGGCTCCACCACCCTGACCATGTCGATTGGCAACAAGGCCGCCGACCGGGTACCGGAGTTCGATTATCACCACGACCTGATCCACCACGTGTCCAACCCCAACCCGTACCGCGCGCCGGACGACATGGACGAGGCCGAGTTCCTCGACTACCTGGTGGCCGAGTTCGAAGACAAGATCCTGTCGCTGGGTGCCGACAACGTGGCGGCGTTCTTCGCCGAGCCGATCATGGGTTCGGGCGGGGTGATCATTCCGCCCGAGGGCTACTTCCTGCGCATGTGGCAACTGTGCCAGACCTACGACATCCTGTTCGTCGCCGATGAAGTGGTGACCTCGTTCGGACGCCTGGGCACCTTCTTCGCCAGTGAAGAACTGTTTGGCGTCACCCCCGACATCATCACCACCGCCAAGGGCCTGACCTCGGCCTACTTGCCGCTGGGCGCGTGCATCTTCTCCGAGCGTATCTGGGAGGTGATCGCCGAGCCGGGCAAGGGGCGCTGCTTCACTCATGGTTTCACCTACAGTGGTCACCCGGTGTGCTGCACGGCGGCGCTGAAGAACATCGAGATCATCGAGCGCGAGCAACTGCTCGATCACGTCAAGGACGTTGGCAGTTACCTGGAGCAGCGCCTGCAAAACTTGCGCGAGCTGCCGCTGGTGGGAGATGTGCGCTGCATGAAGCTGATGGCCTGTGTCGAGTTCGTTGCCGACAAAGCCAGCAAGGCGCTGTTCCCGGACGAGGTGAACATCGGTGAGCGCATCCATAGCAAGGCCCAGGCCAAAGGGTTGCTGGTACGCCCGATCATGCACCTGAACGTGATGTCGCCACCGTTGATCATCACCCATGCGCAGGTGGACGAAATCGTCGAGACCCTGCGCCAGTGCATCATCGAAACAGCACGTGAATTGACTGCGCTTGGCCTGTACCAGGGCCGATGAACCTGGCGCAAAGGGCTGTGCGGGGGCGTGCCTGGCAAGCTAGACTGCCGGGCATGACCCAGGCCTCTCCCGACACCCCGCTTACCCTCACGATGGGCGCGCTGCAGCAATGGCACGCGGCGCTGCAGCGCGCGCTGGCGCAAAGCGAAACCCCCGATGCACTGGAATATGTGGCCGCTGCCATCGGCCAGCTGGTGCAGGTGGAGTCGATGATGATCAGCCTCGAGTGCCAGGGGCGCGCACCGCAGTTGCTCTATCAGCAAGGCATTCCCGAGCTGCACCGCGCCGCAGTGCTGGAGCGCTATTTCAGCGCAGGCTACCTGCTCGACCCGTTCTGCCTGGCCGTGCAAAGCGGGCTGGCCGAAGGCTTTTACCATTTGCAGGAAATCGCCCCCGACAACTTCTTCGACAGCGACTACTACAAGGCCTATTACCTGGGCACCGGTTGCAGTGAAGACAGCTACTACATCGTCGACCTCAGCGCAGGCCGCAAGCTGTCGCTGAGCCTGTTCCAGGGCTGCAGCGGCACGCGCCTGAGTGCCGGGCAAATCGACCTGTTGCGTGCGCTGGAACCGATGGTCCGCGAACTGCTGGGGCGCTATGCCAGGCACAACCTGGACCCCGAGCCTGCCTCAGTCGAGCGCGGCAGCCTGCAGGCGGCGTTCGACAGTTTTGGCTGCCAAGTGCTGACCGACCGTGAGCGAGAGGTGGCACACATGATCTTGCGTGGGCATTCGGTGAAGTCCACTGCGCTGGAACTGGGTATCTCCCCGGAGACCGTGCGCATGCACCGCAAGAACCTGTACCTGAAGCTGGAGATCAACTCGCAGTCGGAGCTGTTTGCACGGTTTATCGACTGGTTGCGACAGGGGACTGCGGTGGTAGTCGCTTGATGCCACCCTGTTAGCGTTTTTCACCAGAAATCGCCATTTGTTAATGTTTTCGTTGATCCGTTAGTCATTTCGTACTTGCGGCGTTAATGTTTTCGCGTAAATTCTTTGAGTAGATAGCGTTTTCGGGCAAAAGGTAAAGGATTCAGCAATGCAGGTAGGATTCAGGGCGTTGGCCGATCGATATGGCATCACGATGGTGCAGCCATTTCGTGTCGAATCGACGATCGGAACCACCCGGGTGAGCCGTGACAGCGACGGGCTTGTGAGCAATCAATACCCGCCAAGCTATCGGCCATCGGACAATTTTGCAGGGCATTTCGAATTCGGCCTCAAATACGAGGACATTCACCTCGAGTTCTTTGCGCGCTTGTTTGCTGCCGTGGGCCCTGAGCCGGTCGAGGCCTGGTGCAGGCAATCCCCTTTTGGCCAGTTTGCCCGCCGTACCGGTTTTTTCTACGAATGGCTCACAGGCACCCGACTGGATGTGCCGGATGTCGGCAATGGTGCCTACTGTGATGCCGTCGCCAGTCATAAATATTTGGTTCGTACCTCGCCACTGCGTGTGCGCCGCTGGCGGGTAAACGACAACTTGCCGGGTACGTCAGGTTTCTGCCCGGTGCTACGCCGTACCGAGGAGGTTCAAAATGCCTTGGCATTCGACCTGGCGGCTGCATTGGGTGAACTCGACCAGGCCTTCGGTGCCGACATTCTGCTGCGCAGCGCCAGCTGGTTGACCTTCAAGGAGTCGCGCGCCAGCTTTCTAATCGAGAAAGAAGCCGATCAAGCGGACAGGATCCAACGGTTTGCGCACGTGATTGCCAGGTATTGTGGCACTGTCGAAGAACCGCTGAGCGAGCGATCGCTGCACAAGTTGCAGGCCGGGATATTGGGGCACGAAGCACTTGGTCTGGGGTTGCGGCAGTCCCCTGTTTTTGTCGGGCAGGCGACCATGCGCGAAGACATCGTGCACTACATCGCGCCCCATTACGGCCAGGTCGCGGAGCTGATCGATGGGCTCAAGGCTTTCGAAGCAGCTACACGAGGTGCCGAGTCGTTAGCCAGGGCCGCCGTTTTGGCATTTGGTTTCGTGTACATCCACCCGATGCGTGATGGCAATGGCCGCATCCATCGTTTTCTCATCAATGACACCTTGATTCGCGACAAGGCCATGCCTGCCGGGGTCATCCTGCCGGTGTCCGCTACCATCACCAGTTCGATCGCGTTTCGTGTGGGATACGACCAGGTGCTGGAAGTATTTTCCAGGCCGTTCATGCAGCGCTATGGGGCGTCATATCGGTTTGGCAAAGCCACCACTTACACGGACGGCACCTCGAGCAACTTCATGTTCGATGAGTACGATGATGCGGCCGTCGCCTGGCGATACCCGGATTTGACCGCGCATGTGTTGTACACCGCGCGAGTCATCGAGCATACCGTGCGCAAGGAGATGGCCGATGAAGCGCGGGTGCTGGTGGTATTCCGGCGTGCCCAGGAGCACCTGAAGGACGTGCTGGAAATGCCCGATCCGGACGCCAGTCGCATTATCCGCTCACTCAAAGAAAACGGCTGGCAGGTTTCCGGCAAGTTGAAAAAGGCTTACCCGGAGCTGGAGGATGCCGCACGGGCCGAGCGCGTTGTGCACGCTGTGCGCTCGGCTTTTGACGACGTCCTGTAGGTTGCTTAGCGGGACGCCAGTCGAGCCTCGAGCGCAGCGATGTGCGCCTGTAGCCGCTCATGCTCCTGGCGCTCGGCGCCGATGTCTTCGAACACGCTGATCAGGTGCTCCGGCTCGCCATTGGCACGGCGCTGCAGCGAGGTGCGCGCGCGTACCCAGATGTACTCGCCGCTCTTGTGGCGCACACGCTTTTCCACCTCGTAACGCTCGGTTTCGCCGGCCAGCATGCGCTGCAGCAACTGCAGGTTCTGGGCCAGGTCGTCGGGGTGGGTGATCTGCTGGAAGGTCATGCCATACAGCTCGTCGGCACGGTAGCCCAGTAGCTCGCACAGGCTGTTGTTGACCCGCTGCCAGGTGCCGTCCGGGTCGATGTAGGCGAGGGCGCCCCAGGCCAGCTCGAAGATCGCCCGAAAGCGCTCCTCGCTTTGGCTCAGCGCCTGCTGGGCGACCTGGCGTTCGGTGTTGTCCATGCTGATGCCGACCATTTTCACCGAGCGGCCGGCGCTGTCACGCACGACCGTGGCGCGGGAAGAAATCCAGCGCACTTCACCGTCCGGGCGGGTGATGCGGAAGTCGCATTCGCAGCCACTGCCGTCGGCCACCGCGTCGGCGTACATCCCCTGCATGCGCTGCACGTCTTCGTCGGGCAGGTGCCTCCAGAAGTCTTCGTTGTGGTGGACCGGCCAGCCATAGACCTGCTCGACGTTGGGCGAGTAGGTAACTTCGTCGCTGATCAGGTTCCATTCCCAGGTGACGATGCGCGCGCCTTCCTGGGCCAGCTTCATGCGTGTTTCGCTTTCCATGATCTCGGCGGTCAGGCGCCGGCGCAGGTCGGTCATGGGCAGCTCGACCACCTGTGGTTGCTGGATGTTCTGCAGTGCCTCGTCGCCATAGCGCAGCCAGATCCAGTTGACCTTGAGAAAGTCGGCCAGCTTGCGCAGGTTGTCGTAGTCGATCTCGCCGCCACGGGTCCATTTGTGCACGGCGGTGCGCGAAATACCCAAGGCCGTGCCCACGGCTTGCAGGGTCAGCTTGTGATGCTCGAGCAGTTCCTTGAGGCGGAAGGCGAAGCTGTTTTCCAACATCGGCAGGGTGTCCTGATCTGGGCCAAGAGCCTGCCAGTATACGCAACTTGTCAACTTTGGGTTGACGGCCCTGGGCGATTTGCAACTCCTTGTAGGA
>NZ_BCBQ01000165.1:0-5174 GCF_001320885.1 Pseudomonas sp. NBRC 111140 | reverse complement strand
ATGTCTTCCATTGTCGTGCTCCTTAGCCGTTCTTGCGGACGACCTGACCATCACGGCACATCAGGCAGGCCGCGACGATGTCGTCTTCGAGGTTGATGACCAGCGCGCCGTCCTTGTCGAACAGCAGCTTCATGAAGTCCAGCAGGTTGCGCGCGTACAGCGCCGAAGCATCGGCACCCACCTGCGCCGGCAGGTTGGTCGGGCCGACGATGGTCACGCCGTTTTCCTGCACCACCTGGTCGGCAACGGTCAGTGGGCAGTTGCCGCCCTGGGCCGCAGCCAGGTCGATGACCACCGAGCCGGGCTTCATCTGCGCCACGGTTTCGGCACTGAGCAAGGTCGGTGCCTTGCGCCCGGGGATCAGCGCGGTGGTAATGACGATATCGGCCTGCTTGGCGCGTTCGTGCACGGCCTGGGCCTGGCGTTGCATCCAGCTGGCCGGCATGGGTCGGGCGTAGCCGCCGACGCCTTCGGCGCACTCGCGCTCTTCGTCGGTCTCATAGGGCACGTCGATGAATTTGGCGCCCAGCGACTCGATCTGCTCCTTCACGGCTGGGCGTACATCGGATGCTTCGATCACCGCACCCAGGCGCTTGGCCGTGGCAATGGCCTGCAGGCCGGCAACGCCCGCGCCGAGGATCAGCACGCGTGCGGCCTTAACGGTACCGGCAGCGGTCATCAGCATGGGCATGAAGCGTGGGTAGTGATGGGCTGCCAGCAACACGGCCTTGTAACCGGCGATGTTGGCTTGCGACGACAGCACATCCAGGCTTTGCGCCCGAGAGGTACGCGGCGCGGCCTCCAGGGCGAAAGCGGTGATGCCGCGTTCGGCCATCTTGCCGATCAGTTCGCTGTTGAACGGGTTGAGCATGCCCACCAGCAGGCTGCCACTGTTGATCAGGGCCAATTCCTGGTCGTTGGGGGCGACCACTTTGAGTACCAATTGGGCGCCGTAGGCGTCGGCTGCGCTCCCCAGGGAAGCACCCACGGCCTCATAGGCACTGTCCGGAATGGCGGCGTTGAGCCCTGCACCCCGTTGGACGGTGACCTGATGGCCCTGGCCAATCAGTTTCTTGATGGTTTCGGGGGTCGCAGCGACCCTTGTCTCACCGGTCTGCGTCTCGAGAGGAACACCAATGTGCACGACTATTTCTCCTGCGGTGACCTTTTGTCTTTGTAAAAGCCAGCACACTTCGGATGGTGAGCTGGGGCGGCTGTGGAGCGCCGGCCCGCCGGATACCGGGCGGGCGAAGCATTTTGCAGACGAACCCAGAGGCCTTCAACCGGTTCTGGAGCGAAACGAAGTTAAAACTACAAGTCACCCTGTGACCGCTTGTCGCAGCGATAAGGCTGCAGCCCGTCAAGCATGGGCTATTGGCAGATTAGGAGAAAAAAACAAAAAAAATGCGAAGAATTCGCTTACGGATTGGTGGATGTCGCAAAATAACCCGCAAAGCCGCGTGTTAAGCAGGGTTAAAGGGTATTTTTATGCCTGCATTACAGTTTTCGAAAAAGCGACAAATACATATATCTGTAGGTGTTTAAAATAATTGACTACAGAGTCAATTTGTCGCACTTGTTCTTGTTTTGCCTGTGTATGCCTGGGCCTGGCTCACCAGCCAGTCGCGAAACGCACGTAGCGATGCTGACTCTACCTTGCGTTCGGGAATCATCAGATAGTAAGCCTTGTCGCTACTCAGGGCATGCCTGTTAGCGACCACCAGCCTACCCTCCTCCAGCTCTCGCTGGATCAGGAACGGCGGTATCAGGGCAATGCCCATTTCGTGCATGGCCGCCTGGGCGAGCATCGAGAATAGTTCATAGCGCGGGCCTGTCATGTCGCGTTCAACATTCATACCTACGCTGCCGAACCATTGCCGCCAGGCATAGGGGCGCGTGCTTTGCTGCAGCAGGGGAAGCTGCGCGATGTGGCGTGCCTCGAGCTTGCCCTGCCCATCCAGCAGTACCGGGCTGCACACCGGTACTGGGTTTTCCCCCATCAGCCTGTGCGACTGGGTGCCAGACCAATCGGCATCACCAAAATAGATGGCGGCATCGAAGGTTGTGTCCGCAAACAGGAATGGCCGGGTGCGGTTGGTGAGATTGACCGTGACCTCTGGGTGGCGCTGCTGGAAGTCCTTGAGCCGTGGTAGCAGCCATTGAGTGCCAAACGTCGGCACCACCGCCAGCTCGATCACATTGGCGCCCTGCAGGCGCATCACCGACAAGGTATCGCGTTCCACGGCGTCCAGCTGGGTGGCCACCTGGCGACTGTAGGACAGGCCGGCTTCGGTAAGCTTCACGCCCCTGCGCGAGCGGCGGAACAGTTCCACATTAAGGAAGGCTTCTAGCCCACCGATCTGCCGACAGACGGCGCTTTGGGTCAGGGCGAGTTCCTGGGCAGCCTTGGTAAAGCTTTCGTTACGTGCCGCCGCTTCGAAGCAAACCAGAGCGGCGGTACTGGGGATCTTGCGGCGCATGTACGTCAACCTCACTTGTAAGGCTGTCAATATGGCGTTTTGCCGATTTACGAAGTGACAAATTATCACTAATTGGTGCGCAATCCTCGTTTGTCCCGGCGGCTGATCAAGCCTAGGCTCAAAGGCACAAGAAACTGCCCCCTATTACGAGGATTTCGCTCATGGCCGGTAAAGCAAGCTTCAACTGGATCGACCCGCTGCTGCTGGATCAGCAGCTCACTGAAGAAGAGCGCATGGTGCGTGACAGCGCTTATCAGTTCGCCCAGGACAAGCTGGCCCCACGTGTGCTCGAGGCTTTCCGTCATGAGCAGACCGACCCGGCGATCTTCCGCGAGATGGGTGAAATCGGCCTGCTGGGTGCAACCATTCCCGAGCAGTACGGTGGCAGCGGTTTGAATTACGTGTGCTATGGCCTGATTGCCCGCGAAGTGGAACGCATCGACTCAGGTTACCGCTCGATGATGAGTGTGCAGTCGTCGCTGGTGATGGTGCCGATCAACGAATTTGGCACCGAGGCACAAAAACAGAAGTACCTGCCCAAGTTGGCGAGTGGCGAGTGGATCGGTTGCTTCGGCCTGACCGAACCTAACCATGGCTCCGACCCGGGCTCGATGATTACCCGGGCCAGGAAGGTGGACGGTGGCTACCGTCTTACCGGCAGCAAGATGTGGATCACCAACAGCCCCATCGCCGACGTGTTCGTGGTCTGGGCCAAGGACGATGAGGGCGATATCCGTGGCTTCGTGCTGGAGAAAGGCTGGCAGGGCCTCAGTGCTCCGGCGATCCATGGCAAGGTCGGCCTGCGCGCCTCGATCACTGGCGAAATCGTCATGGACAATGTGTTCGTGCCGGACGAGAACATTTTCCCGGATGTACGTGGCCTCAAAGGCCCGTTCACCTGCCTGAACTCGGCTCGCTACGGTATTTCCTGGGGGGCGCTGGGTGCCGCTGAAGCTTGCTGGCACACCGCCCGCCAATACACCCTGGACCGCCAGCAGTTCGGACGCCCGTTGGCCGCCAACCAATTGATCCAGAAAAAGCTGGCCGACATGCAGACGGAAATCACGCTGGCGCTGCAAGGCTGCCTGCGCCTGGGGCGCATGAAGGACGAAGGAACGGCTGCAGTGGAGATTACCTCGATCATGAAGCGCAACTCCTGCGGCAAGGCGCTGGATATCGCCCGTATGGCGCGCGACATGCTCGGTGGCAACGGCATCTCCGACGAGTTTGGTGTGGCCCGCCACCTGGTCAACCTGGAGGTGGTCAACACCTACGAAGGTACTCATGACGTGCATGCGCTGATTCTGGGGCGTGCGCAAACCGGTATCCAGGCCTTCTATTAATAAGGAGCAGTCCATGGGCGCGCTATCACATCTGCGGGTGCTGGACCTTTCGCGCGTGTTGGCCGGCCCGTGGTCTGGCCAGATTCTCGCTGACCTTGGCGCTGACGTGATCAAGGTCGAGCGCCCTGGCAGTGGCGACGATACCCGCTCATGGGGGCCACCCTTCCTCAAGGATGTCGAGGGTGAGAACACCGGCGAGGCGGCCTACTACCTGTCGGCCAATCGCAACAAGCGTTCGGTGACCATCGACTTTACCCAGCCCGAGGGGCAGCGCCTGGTGCGTGAGTTGGCGGCTAAGTGCGATATCGTCATCGAGAACTTCAAGGTGGGTGGGCTGGCTGCCTATGGCCTGGACTACCAGAGCCTGAAGGCAGTCAACCCACAGCTTATCTATTGCTCCATTACGGGCTTCGGCCAGACCGGCCCATATGCCAAGCGCGCTGGCTATGACTTCATGATCCAGGGGCTGGGTGGGCTGATGAGCCTGACCGGTCGCCCAGAAGGTGAGGCAGGTGCAGGGCCGGTGAAGGTGGGTGTAGCGCTTACCGACATTCTGACCGGACTGTATTCCACGGTTGCCATGCTTGCTGCCCTCGCCCACCGGGATCAGACCGGGGTCGGCCAGCATGTCGATATGGCATTGCTCGATGTGCAGGTGGCCTGCCTGGCGAATCAGGCAATGAACTATCTGACCACAGGCACCTCGCCTCGCCGGCTGGGTAATGCGCATCCCAACATAGTGCCTTATCAGGATTTCCCGACGGCGGATGGAGACTTCATTCTTACCGTGGGTAATGACAGCCAGTTCCGCAAGTTCGCCGAAGTGGCCGGGCAGCCGCAATGGGCGGATGACCCGCGCTTTGTGACCAATAAACTGCGGGTGGCGAACAGGGCCGAGCTGATTCCACTGATACGCCAAGCCACGGTGTTCAAGACCACGGCTGAATGGGTGCGCCAGCTGGAAGCTGCAGGGGTGCCGTGTGGGCCAATCAATGACCTGGCGCAGATGTTCCAGGACCCCCAGGTGCTGGCGCGAGGGCTGGCGGTAAGTATGGCGCATCCGTTGGCGGGTAGCGTACCGCAGGTCGCGAGCCCGATACGCTTGTCGGAGACGCCGGTGGAGTATCGCCGGGCGCCGCCACTGTTGGGCGAGCATACCGACGTGGTGCTGGGGGAAGTGTTGGGGTTGGGTGCCGGCGAGCTGCAGCGACTACGCGGCGCTGGTGTACTTTAGAAGCCGCGGGTTGCACTGAAAAGCGGGGAGGCCGTCAGGCCTCCCCGCTTTGCTTTTCAGCGATATGAAGGTTTCTTGAAATTAAAGGTTGACGGGGTTTCGAATCCCCTTATAATA
>NZ_BCBQ01000164.1:0-5625 GCF_001320885.1 Pseudomonas sp. NBRC 111140 | reverse complement strand
GGCAGCTACCTTGGGCGTCTGCAGGTGGAATTCAGCGATCTGCCGGGCCATTTGGTCAATGTGCATGGCGTTCAGCTCGCCATTGGCCTGCAGGGTGCTGAGCATTTGCCCCTGGGGGAACTGGCGCATCTTCAGTGCGTATTCGATAGCTTCGCCGTTACCACCGATCTGCGGTGCATCAACACTGCCGGTGATCGGCAGCACTTCCAGGTACAAGCCTTCGGTCAGGCGCTGGTTCAGGCGCAACTCTTCGTTGCAAAAATGCTGGCGCTGGTCCAAGCCGGTAAAGTCAAGGAAGCCAAAGTTCATCGGTTTCTTGATCTTGTAGGCGTACTCGCCGGTGAGCAGTACCCAGGAGATATGCGTCTCGATGAGCTGGAACCCATCCACGGGGTGAGGGTACAGGGCTGGGTTCTGCAACGCAGTGATAAGAGCTTGGCTCACGGCAAATCCTTCCGGGGCAAGGGAATTCGAATGCGCCATTATGGTCAATGGTGCCGTCCCTGCCTACCGCTGGGCCGTCTGCCCAGCCTTTATAAAGTGCGTATAATCCGCCGCCATGACCCGAACTCGAAATCCCCGCACCCCTCAGAAACGCCCGACCGGCCGCTCCCGCGCCTGGCTGGGCTGGGCTTTGAAGCTCAGCCTGGTAGGCCTGGTGATCGTTGCCGGCTTCGCGGTTTACCTCGATGCCGTCGTCCAGGAGAAGTTCTCCGGCAAGCGCTGGACCATCCCGGCCAAGGTGTATGCCCGGCCGCTGGAGTTGTTCACCGGCCAGAAACTGAGCAAGAACGACTTCCTCACCGAGCTCGATGCACTCGGCTACCGACGCGAAAGCGCGGCCAACGGCCCAGGGGCGGCGGCGGTCAACGGCAATACCGTCGATCTCAATACCCGTGGCTTCCAGTTCTACGAGGGCATGGAGCCGGCGCAGTTCGTTCGCGTGCGTTTCTCAGGGGATTACGTGGCGGGCCTTTCTGCTGCCAATGGCAAGGCGCTTGACGTTGTGCGCCTGGAGCCGCTGATGATCGGCGGCATCTACCCGAAGAACCTTGAAGACCGCATCTTGATCAAGATCGACCAGGTCCCCAAATACCTGCTCGAAACCCTGGTGGCGACGGAGGACCGCGACTTCTACAGCCACTACGGTGTGTCGCCCAAGTCCATCGCCCGGGCCATGTGGGTCAACACGTCGTCCGGCTCGATGCGCCAGGGCGGCAGTACCCTGACCCAGCAGTTGGTGAAGAACTTCTACCTCAGCAGCGAGCGCAGCCTCAGCCGCAAGCTGACCGAGGCGATGATGGCGATGCTGCTCGAACTGCACTACGACAAGCGTGAAATCCTCGAGGCGTACCTCAACGAGGTGTTCGTTGGCCAGGACGGTCAGCGTGCCGTGCACGGCTTTGGCCTGGCCAGTCAGTTCTTCTTCAGCCAACCACTGTCGGAGCTGAAACTGCACCAGATCGCCCTGCTGGTGGGCATGGTCAAAGGCCCGTCCTACTACAACCCGCGGCGTTACCCTGATCGCGCCCTGGCTCGGCGCAACCTGGTGCTCGACCTGGTGGCCGAGCAGGGCGTGGCCAGCCAGGCGGAAGTCGATGCAGCGAAGAAGATGCCGCTGGGTGTGACCAAGCGCGGCAGCCTGGCCGACAGCTCGTTCCCGGCCTTCCTCGACCTGGTCAAGCGTCAATTGCGCCAGGACTACCGCGACGAAGACTTGACCGAAGAAGGTCTGCGCATTTTCACCAGTTTCGACCCGATCCTGCAGATGAAGGCCGAAACCTCGATGAGCGAGACCTTCAAGCGCCTGGCGGGCCGCAAGGGTGCCGACGAAGTGGAGTCGGCAATGGTGGTGACCAACCCTGAGACGGGTGAAGTGCAGGCACTCATCGGCAGCCGTCAGGCAGGTTTTGCCGGCTTCAACCGGGCGATCGACGCCGTGCGGCCGATCGGCTCGCTGGTCAAGCCGTCCGTGTACCTGACAGCGCTGGAGCAGCCAAGCAAATACACCCTCACCAGCTGGGTGCAGGACGAGCCATTCTCGGTCAAGGGCGCCGACGGCCAGGTCTGGCGCCCACAAAACTACGACCGTCGCCCGCATGGCACCATCTACCTGTACCAGGGGCTGGCCAACTCGTACAACCTGTCTACCGCCAAGCTCGGGCTGGAAGTGGGTGTGCCCAATGTGATCAAGACCATTGGCCGGTTGGGGGTGAATGTCGACTGGCCAGCGTTCCCGGCCATGCTGCTGGGGGCCGGCGGCATGTCGCCGATGCAGGTCGCGACCATGTACCAGACCATCGCCAACGGCGGCTTCAACACCCCGATGCGCGGCATCCGCAGTGTGCTTACCGCTGAGGGCGAGCCGCTCAAGCGCTACCCGTTCCAGATCCAGCAAACCTTCGACCCGGGTGCCATCTACCTGGTGCAGAACGCCATGCAACGGGTAATGCGCGAAGGTACCGGGCGCTCGGTGTACAACACCTTGCCACGTTCGCTGACCCTGGCGGGCAAGACCGGCACCAGTAACGATTCGCGTGACAGCTGGTTCTCCGGCTTCAGCCAAGACCTGCTGGCCGTGGTGTGGATGGGGCGTGACGATAACGGCAAAACGCCATTTACCGGCGCCACCGGTGCCCTGCAGGTGTGGACCAGCTTCATGAAGAAAGCCGACCCGCTGCCGCTGGACATGCCGCAACCGGACAACGTGGTGCAGGCCTGGATCGACCCCTACACGGGCCGTGGGTCTGATGGCAGCTGTCCGGGAGCAGTGCAGATGCCGTATATTCGCGGCAGTGAACCGCCCGCCGGCGCGACCTGTGGCGGCGAGGAGAATCCTGCCGAGTCGGTCATGGACTGGGTCAAGGGCTGGATGAATTAAGCACAGGCTGCATTGATGAGGTGTGACGTGAACAAGTGGCTGTTTCCTGCCGTGACGGCGTTGGCTGTGCTCCAGGGGTGCTCCAGCGTCCCGCGCGGCAATATTCCGGTGGTCGATTCGAGCACCCGCGTGTCCAACAGCGAACGCGTGACGGCCAACCGCTCGGCGGGCGGCTATAGCACCGGCACCGCCCAGGCGCAGACGCTTGCGGAGGATTCCGGCGTTACCGTGATGATTCCGCAGGGCGCAGGCGCTTCGGGTATCCAGACGTTCCCGGCGGCCAATGGCGCAGCGCCGATCAGCACCTCGCCGATCACCCCGGGGCCGATCAGCACTGGCCCTGTCAGTTCGGCGCCGATGACCACCAACCCCAACCCGATTGCCGACGAGCCGTTCGACATCGCGGCGATGAACAACGCCCCGCAAAGCACCAGCGCGCCAACCGGTATTCCGCGTAGCACCGCTGCTGCCGGTGGCCTGTCGGCCGACGAGCAGTTGGACGGGCCGGTGCTGGCACTGCTGACCACCGCCAAGACCCAGCAGGGCAGTGGAGACTTCAACGGTGCCGCCTCGAGCCTGGAGCGTGCCCAGCGCATTGCGCCGCGTGAGCCGCAAGTGTTGTACCGCCTGGCCCAGGTGCGCCTTTCGCAAGGTGATGCCGCGCAGGCCGAGCAACTGGCGCGCCGTGCCCTGACTTACGCCAACGGCCGCCCAAGCCTGCAGGCGGAGCTATGGAACACCATCGCCCAGGCCCGTGAAAAGCAGGGTGACAGCGCTGGCGCTGCGCTGGCCCGGCAAAAGGCGCGGGTCAATTCGTGATGATCGAGCAGCGCATTCTGGATATTGCCGACCACCTGCTGCTGATCGAGCGTGAACTGCAGGTGCAAGGCTGGTGGGACGACGAGCCACCAAGCGACGAGGCACTGGCCAGCACAGTACCGTTCGCCGTCGATACCCTCAGTTTCGAGCAGTGGCTGCAATGGATCTTCCTGCCACGCATGAAGATCATTATCGAGTTGGGCCACCCGCTGCCCAATGCCTCGAGCATCCTGGTCATGGCCGAAACCGTGTTTACCGACCGGCCGGAGCAAAGTCGCGAGCTACGCCGTCTGTTGGCAGCTTTTGACCAATTGATCGCTCCTTCCGCCTGATTTCTTCAGTTTTTTCGTCAAGGGCCGCAGATTGTGGCCCTTTTTTTTGGAAATCTTATTAAATCTGCTGCTGAAGCGATTTTTAGTGGTGGCAGGAATTCATCTTGGGGAAAAATTGGCAATAATTTTTCTTGACTTGTTGGCGCCGAATCACAAGAATCCAACTTCCGCTGTAGAGGGACTGCCAGAAGCAGACCCGCTAAGCAGATCATGAGGTGCACACCCGCGCCGACCTGTTACACCCCGCAACGCGTTACCTCGCGCTGGGTGGGAAATCCCCGCAACACTCTGGGGGGCTCCCAATACTTGCTCAGTCAGTGCTGACGTTTTCGCTCATGCTCTGCTTGGCAGTAAACCTATTAAGACCCGTCCACTAGGGACGGTATTCTGGCGTTTTAGAGGTGAACAACGTGGAGCTTTTATCTGGCGCTGAGATGGTCGTCCGCTTCTTGCGTGACGAAGGCGTTAAGCACATCTACGGGTACCCTGGTGGTGCTCTCCTGCATGTTTACGACGCACTGTTCAAAGAACCGGAAGTGGAACACATCCTGGTTCGTCACGAGCAGGCGGCAACCCATATGGCGGACGGCTACGCCCGCGCCACCGGCAAGGCCGGTGTGGTGCTGGTAACCTCCGGCCCAGGCGCGACCAATGCCATCACCGGCATTGCCACCGCCTACATGGACTCGATTCCGATGGTCATCCTGTCCGGCCAGGTGCCTAGCACCATGGTGGGCACCGATGCCTTCCAGGAAACCGACATGATCGGTATCTCGCGGCCGATCGTGAAGCACAGCTTCATGATCAAGAACCCGACCGAGATCCCGGAAGTTCTGAAAAAGGCTTTCTACCTGGCGCAATCCGGTCGCCCAGGTCCAGTCGTGGTCGACATTCCAAAAGATATGACCAACCCGGCTGAGAAGTTTGAATACGTCTACCCGAAAAAGGTCAAACTGCGCTCCTACAGCCCAGCGGTCCGCGGCCACTCCGGCCAGATCCGCAAGGCTGCCGAGATGCTCCTGGCTGCCAAGCGCCCGATCGTCTACTCCGGCGGCGGCGTGATCCTCGGTGGTGGCTCTGAAGCCCTGACCGAAATCGCCAAGTCGCTGAACCTGCCGGTCACCAACACCCTCATGGGGTTGGGTGGCTTCCCGGGTACTGACCGCCAGTTCCTCGGCATGCTCGGCATGCACGGTAGCTACACCGCCAACATGGCCATGCACAATGCCGACGTGATCTTCGCGGTGGGTGCTCGTTTCGACGACCGCGTGGTAAACGGCCCGGCCAAGTTCTGCCCGAATGCCAAGATCATCCATGTCGATATCGACCCAGCGTCGATTTCGAAGATGATCAAGGCCGACGTGCCAATCGTCGGCCCGGTCGACAGCGTGCTCAGCGAAATGCTCGGCATCCTCAAGGAAATCGGCGAGCAGCCCGACAAGGCGGCGCTGGATGCCTGGTGGAAGCAGATCGACGAATGGCGTGGCAATGGTGAGATGTTCCCCTATGACAAGGGCGACGGTAATGTCATCAAGCCGCAGAAAGTCATCGAGACCCTGTGCGAAGTGACCCATGGCGACGCCTTCGTCACCT
>NZ_BCBQ01000163.1:0-5704 GCF_001320885.1 Pseudomonas sp. NBRC 111140 | reverse complement strand
CGATGGCGTAGATGAAGGCGCCGACGCGGTCGCCGCGAAACTCGGGGCTAAGGGCGTAGCTCAATGCCGCCAGGTCGCGGCGGTTGCCCAGTTGCGGCAGCGGCCGGCGCTGCTCGATGGCGATGCGGATCTGGCGCTCGGCAGTGGCGGCGTCGACGTAGCCCGACATCTTCCACTGGTTGGGGTTGCGCAGGTACAGCTTGTTCATCAGCAGGTACAGGCTTTGCAAATTGTCGCGCATCGACAACGTGGCCAGGCGGTCGACGCTGGTCTGGAACAGCTCGCTGGGTTTGCCATTGCCGAACTGGCTGACCATATCGCGGCCCTGTTCCTGCGTGCAGGCACAAAGGCCCGCAAGGGCGCCGGCCAGCAGCAGGCGGGGGAAGAATTTGGGGTGTCTTGCAACCATCGGCACCGGGTCAATATACGGCGGCTGCTCTGGGGATCAGAGCAGCCTGGCCAAGCATAGAGCCCGGAAATTGGAAAAAGTGCGGTGACCAGGAAAGCAGTATCCTGTAAGGGCTCTTCGCGGGTAAACCCGCTTCCACAGGTTCAGCACTAGTTTTGAAAACTGTGCCCCACTTGTGGGAGCGGGTTTACCCGCGAAAAGGCCCGTATAGGAGACACACCCATCACATGGCGTGACGCAACATCTCCACCACCTGCGCATGCAGCGCCGGGTCACCACAGGCCACGACGCAACCACCGTTCTGCGCCGAGCTGCCGTCCCAGGCCGTAATGACCCCACCCGCCCCTTCGATGATCGGCATCAGCGCCTGTACGTCATACGGCTGCAGGCTGGCCTCGACGATCACGTCGACAAAGCCCGAGGCCAGCATGCAGTACGCGTAGCAGTCGCCACCATAACGCATCAACCGCGCCTTGCCGGCAACGGCCTCGAACGCGGCCTTGCGCTCGGCGGTGTCGAACATGTCTGGCGTGGTGCACATCAGCGTGGCCGAAGCCAGGTCGGCACAGGCACGGGTCTGCAAGGGCGTGCCACTGCGCCAAGCGCCCTCGGGGGTGCCGACAAAGCGCTCGCCGGTGAACGGCTGGTTCATCACCCCAACCACCGGGCGCGTGCCGTCGTTAAGGGCAATCAGCGTGCCCCACAGCGGCAGGCCGGTGATGAAGGCGCGGGTGCCGTCGATCGGGTCGAGCACCCAGGTCAGCGGGCTGCTGCCAACGGCAACCCCGGCTTCTTCGCCAAGGATGCCATGCTCGGGGTAACGCGCCTGGATCAACTCGCGCATGGCGTCCTCGGCGGCCTTGTCGGCAACCGTCACCGGGTCGTACAGGCGCCCGCCCTTGTCCTCGACATCCAGGCTGGCGCGAAAGTACGGCTTGATCGCCACAGCGGCAGCATCGGCCAACTGCTCGGCGAAGGTACGGAATTCGCCGATCTGTTCAGCGCTCAGGGACATGGGGCAGGCCTCGTGACAATGATGGGGCCAGCATCATACCCGACACGCCGTGCCAGCCGCACTCAAACAGCCGTCAGGTGCTCATACAGGATGGTCGCGCCCACCAGCATCAGCACGATGCCGCCGATGATCTCGGCACGCTTGCCCACCACCGAACCCAGGGCCCGCCCCAGCATGGTGCCGAGGGTGACCATGGTCATGGTCGCCAGGCCGATCGCCGCAGCCGCCACCCAGATGTTCACATCGACGAACGCCAGGCCAATGCCCACCGCCAGGGCATCGATGCTGGTCGCCACCGCCGTCACCGCCAAAATCCAGAAAGAGTGCTGGCTTTGCTTTTCTTCCTCTTCCTCATCCGGCTTCAGGCCGGCATGCACCATGTGCGCGCCCAGCAATAGCAGCAGGAAGAAGGCAATCCAGTGGTCCCATTGCTCCACGTACTGGCTGGCCGCCTGGCCCAGCAGCCAGCCAATGACTGGGGTTATGGCCTCGATGACACCAAAGATCAGGCCGGTGCGCAGGGCTTCGGCCAAACGGGGTTTATGCAGGCTGGAACCTTTGCCGATGGCAGCCGCGAAGGCATCCGTGGACATGGCGAAGGCAAGGAAAACGAGGGAAATGGGATTCAACGATCAGGCTCCGCCGGGCTACGAGTCAACGACAGCTCCCTGCAGGCCCGGCTTGGCTACAGAAAGGTCGTTGGTCTCGCCAATCCAGCTGGATGCACAGGCCATGGCAGGTTGCCAAATATGTTGACCGGTGCGCCTTCGTTTGGGTGCGAAGGCAGGCTACTCCCCAAAGAGTGCGGCGATGATAACAGCCCCAGGTGAAAAAAGCGTGAACGGCTTTACCGGCCACACAGGGCTAGACTGAACAGAACCAGGTGACCGGGGGGCTGCCACACGTGGAGGTGTGAGATGAGCCAGTTCAAGCGTCTGTTCGTCATGCTCGGCCCGCAAATGCGCCACACGCCAGCGCTGCAACGCGCAGCGGCGCTGGCGGAATCCAGTGGTGCTCTGCTGGATATCAATGTGATCGTCGACGACGTCGACACCTTTGGCTTGATGAGCGATGGTCGCGAGCGTGAGCGGCTGCTCAGCGACAACCGCCAATGGCTGGCGGACGAGGCCGAGCAACTGGGCAACGCCGGCCTCGACGTGTCCACCGAGCTGTTGTTGACCCGCGACCCACTAGGCTGCGTGCTGGAGCGGGTCGAACGGCTGGGCTGCGACCTGCTGGTCAAGGACGTACAGCAGGAACCGGTGCTCAAACGCCTGCTGGTCACGCCACTGGACTGGCAGTTGCTCAAAGACAGCCCGGTCGCCGTGCACCTGGTCAGCGACATCCGCCTGCCCCTGCCCCGGCAAGTCGCCGCCGCGGTGGACCTGAACAGCCATGGCGCAGGCGAGCACCTGGACGAGCAGGTAATCCACTGCGCGCACGCCCTGGCCCTGCAATGCAACGCCGAGCTGCACCTGTTGCATGTGTGCGACGCGGCCAAGACCCACATTGCCGACTTCGGTGCTGGCACGGTGACCATGCCCGGCTTCGAGGGCAGCGTGCGCACTGCGCAGCGAGCAGCGTTCAACCGCCTGGGCGACCATCATCAGATCCCGCTGGAACGCAGGCATTTCCTGGAGGGCGCAGCGATCAAGGCCATTGCTCAGTTCGTCGGCCACAGCCGGGCCGATGTGATCGTGATGGGCAGCCACCGGCATGACGCGATGCAGACGTTCCTGGGTGGGACCACGGCGCATGTGCTGGAGCATCCGCTGTGTAACGTGCTGGCAATCAAGGCCTTACGCTGAATGCGAGTGTGCCTGAACCGATCTCTTCGCGGGAATGAATAGGAGCAGCGCAAGGCTGCTCCTATCTTGTGTCAGAAACCCTTGCTGTAGAACAGCGAGTACGACTCGATCCCGTCGTTAGGCTGCTTGAGCCCAGCGTTGGAGTAGTGCATCGCGCGGATCCCGACTTTTTGCTCGCCCGGCAACTTCAGACCAAAACCGATGCGGTCTTCGAAGTTGACCGACGAGCCCAGGCGCTGGTCGCCCACGTCGGTCTTGGAAAACGCCGCCAAGCCAATACCAGCCTCGATGTACGGTGTGTAGGTGAAACCGCTGAACTCGTACGTGAACACCGGGCTGAATGACAGCGAGTGCGCGCCACTGGCGTCACCGCCCTCCCAATAGGTGTAGGCGGCATCCCAGTAACCGGTCACGTAACCGGTACTGCTTTCCAGCCATTTCTTGTCCCAGTCGAACGACAGGCCGATACGGTAGGTCATGTCGCCTTGGCTAGTGGCGCCCACGGCACCGGATACCTGCGCGGCCTGGGCCAGGTTGGCCCCTGCAAAGGCCAGCACTGCAGCGGCCAGCGAAGCTGCGAGACGGGTTTTCATCAACGACTCTCCTGATGGTCTACACGGCAAGCGGGGGCTTAGGCCCCTCGATCTTTTAGGGTGGACCGGCGCATCCAGACCGGTCACACGAAGTAATAGTTTTTTGATTATTGTCCAGATAATCAGAAAGTTGAAAGTGTATTGCCACTATTGGCTAAATCGCTTGCTTAAGATGTGCCTTGCCGTGCACAGCACTTCAGTCGTATTCCGCCTCTTCATGCTCACCCAGCAAACGCCTTTGCCGAGGCGTGGCTTCCTCCAGCACCTGCGGGTTGAAGCGCCAGTTCAAGTACGGCGAGAACTTCTGCGCGACCATGCGCCGGCCATAGTGCACCTGCAGCATGTCGCGCTCGCGAGCCTGGCTGCAATTGGGCCCGGCGCTGTGCCAGACGTCGCTGCGAAACACCAGTGCATCGCCCGCCTTGCACAACACGGCCTGTGCTTCACGCCCCTGCCAGTGATCTTCCCCCGCCTGGGGTGGCCGCGCCGCGCGGTGGCTGCCGGGTACGATGCAGGTCGGGCCGATGCCGTGGTCGATGTCGCTGAGGTACAGCTGCGCAGTGAGGATTTGTGCGGGTTGGGTGAAGTCGCCTTGCGCGCTTAGCCAATCAGGCAACTGCATGGGCAGATAATCCAGGTGCAAGGCCATGCCCGGGTAACCCGGATGGCTGCGCCAGGCAGTTTGCCCGATCAGATGGCAATCAGCGCCCAGCGCCGCTTCAGCCAGGGCTATCACAGGCAGCAGGTCGAGAAAGGGCAACCACAACGGGTTGCGGTTGAACACACACTTGTAGTGTTCCAGCAGCCCCTGGTAGTCCCAGTGAATCGGCTGCAGGTCATCGATGGCGCAGCGCAACAAGGCGATGCGCAGGGGTTCGAGCACACCGGGGAGCAGCACATAGCCCCGCTCGTCCAACATCTCCAGCTGAAGGTCCAGGTTCATGACGATGTGCTCCGCCATGACGGGAGCACATTTGTACTCCCGCCCGTTTATCCATCAACGCCAGTTCAGGTTCACGGTTGTGGGGGCTTTGCCATTCACGGTCACCAATTGCTGCACCGTCTCACCCTGGGCGTTGCCCATGATCTTGTACTTGCCAGGAGGCAACTGCACATACAGCAGCGGCCCGGCATCCGTGATGCTCATCACAGGCTGGCCTTTTGCGTTCTGGATATCGACTGAAGCCCCGCTCTGGAATTTGCCTTCCGGGCCAGTGGAAAGCTCCACATGCAGGTCATAACCAGATGTCTTGCGCAGCGCATTGGCCTCATCCTGGCCGATACCGCCTTGCAAGTAATGCACGCCGTTCTGTTCCTGCGGTTGCAACTGCACGGCCTGCATGTCGATGGGGGCATTGAGATCGGCGGCGGCAGCCAGGGTCCATGGCAAGGCCAGGGTTAACAGCAACGCGGCGCCGAGTGCATAGTGATGGTTACGCATGGTACGACCCTCCTTTAGAGGATGGCTTACCTATTATCTGATCCTCTCAGGGGGGTGGTGTTCGTGCTGATGCATGGTCGTCATCGTGATATTCGGCACTAAGCCATCAAATAAACGTAAATTTAGCTGTTTATCAATTGGTTGTGCGCCCTTCCTCTAGTAGTTTCACGAACATGCTCAAACTGCGCGATACTGTGCCTCGGCGCCATACCAGCCAGGTTTTCAGGTAGCGGAAGTCCTCCGACATCGGCCAGGCGCTGACGGTGCTGCACCCGGGCATGTTGTCGAGCATGCTGCGTGGCATCATGGCCAGGCCGGCACCGGCGCTGACGCAGGCCAGCATGCCGTGGTAGGACTCCATCTCGTGGATCTTGCCCGGCACTGCCTGGTCCTGCACGAACCAGCTTTCGAAATGATGACGGTACGAACAGTTAGATC
>NZ_BCBQ01000162.1:0-5905 GCF_001320885.1 Pseudomonas sp. NBRC 111140 | reverse complement strand
GCAGCATTTGCGTGAGAAGGTGCTGAAACCGGTCGAAAGTGAGGGCTTCGATTGGTCGTGGACCCAGCACACCGCCTGGCTGACCGGCAAAGGCACGCTGACCGTGTTCGACAATGGCTGGGGGCGTGACTTTGCGCCGACCAAGCTGGCCGGCAACTACAGCCGGGCAGTGGAGTACCGCATCGACGAAGCCGAGGGCACGGTCGAGCAGGTGTGGGAGTACGGCAAGGCACGCGGCGACGAGTGGTACAGCCCGGTGACCTCGGTGGTGGCCTACCGGCCAGAGACCGACACCCAGTTCATCTACTCGGCTTCGGTGAACTTCCTCACCCCCGAAAAATTGACCACTACCGTGCTCAACGAGGTGCGGCGCGGGACCCAGGAGGTGTTGGTGGAACTGAAGGTACACAGCCGGCAGCCGGGCTCGGTCGGTTATCGAGCACTGGTGATCGACTTGGCCAAGGCGTTCTGATTCATCCCCTTCGGGAGGGCCGTCGGTCCTCCCATCACATTTCCTTCAGTTGATTCGTCTAACCTGTACCGGCCTCTTCGCGGCGGTTCGGCGCCCTGATGAGCCCGCGACGAGGCCGGTTGCCATCATGCGGGATGATGAATTTTCCACTCGGCTGTTCAACCATTCGTTCTTTTTTTCGAACAGCCTATTGTCCAACACCCCAGCAGCCGCTTAGCATTCGTTTGAGATTTCAAACGCTCGATGCCCTGCCTTGGGCGCTTTTCAACAATCAACAATTCGGGAAGCCGACATGCAGCTCAAAGACGCTCAGTTGTTCCGCCAGCAAGCCTATATCAATGGTGAGTGGCTGGATGCGGACAACGGCCAGACCATCAAGGTGACCAACCCGGCCACCGGTGAAGTCATCGGTACCGTGCCGAAGATGGGTACCGCGGAAACCCGCCGTGCCATCGAAGCCGCCGACAAGGCCCTGCCGGCCTGGCGTGCCCTGACCGCCAAAGAGCGTTCGGCCAAGCTGCGTCGCTGGTTCGAACTGATGATCGAGAATCAGGACGACCTGGCTCGCCTGATGACCACCGAGCAAGGCAAGCCACTGGCCGAAGCCAAGGGCGAAATCGCCTACGCCGCCTCGTTCATCGAGTGGTTCGCCGAAGAAGCCAAGCGCATCTACGGTGACACCATCCCTGGCCACCAGCCAGACAAGCGCCTGATCGTCATCAAGCAGCCAATCGGTGTTACCGCGGCCATCACGCCGTGGAACTTCCCGGCCGCCATGATCACCCGTAAAGCCGGCCCGGCCCTGGCCGCTGGCTGCACCATGGTGCTCAAGCCTGCTTCGCAAACCCCTTACTCCGCCCTGGCCCTGGTAGAGCTGGCCCACCGTGCCGGTATCCCGGCTGGCGTGCTGAGCGTGGTTACCGGTAGCGCTGGTGAAGTTGGCGGCGAGCTGACCGGCAACTCCCTGGTACGTAAACTGTCCTTCACCGGCTCGACCGAAATCGGTCGCCAGCTGATGGAAGAATGTGCCAAGGACATCAAGAAGGTTTCCCTGGAGCTGGGTGGCAACGCCCCGTTCATCGTGTTCGACGACGCCGATCTGGACAAGGCGGTCGAAGGCGCGATCATCTCCAAGTACCGCAACAACGGCCAGACCTGCGTCTGCGCCAACCGTATCTACGTGCAGGACGGCGTCTACGACGCGTTCGCCCAGAAGCTGGCCGCTGCTGTGGCCAAGCTGAAGATCGGTAACGGCCTGGAAGAAGGCACCACCACTGGCCCGCTGATCGACGGCAAGGCTGTCGCCAAGGTTCAGGAACACATCGAAGACGCCGTTGGCAAAGGCGCCAAGGTGCTGTCCGGTGGCAAGCTGATCGAAGGCAACTTCTTCGAGCCGACCATTCTGGTTGACGTGCCGAAGACTGCTGCTGTCGCCAAGGAAGAGACCTTCGGCCCATTGGCGCCGCTGTTCCGCTTCAAAGACGAAGCCGAAGTCATCGCCATGTCCAACGACACCGAGTTCGGCCTGGCCTCGTACTTCTACGCCCGCGACATGAGCCGCGTGTTCCGTGTTGCCGAAGCGCTGGAATACGGCATGGTGGGTATCAACACCGGCCTGATCTCCAACGAAGTGGCGCCGTTCGGTGGCATCAAGGCTTCGGGCCTGGGCCGCGAAGGTTCCAAGTACGGTATCGAGGACTACCTCGAAATCAAATACCTGTGCATCAGCGTCTGATAGCACGGTAAAGGCTTTACCTCTGCCAGTGGGGCGCGAGAGCGACGTCTCGCTGGCCTTTTTTACATCGCAGTACCTGGTGGCCAGGGCGTTTGCGGCAGTCGATCAACGAATACTGTTCGCGAGCACTCCCAGCCCCCCCGAATAAAAGCGCCATTCCTGTCGGCGCAATGAGGGCATTATGAGCAAGACCAACGAATCCTTGATGCAACGTCGTGTAGCTGCCGTCCCACGTGGCGTTGGCCAGATCCACCCGATCTTCGTCGACACCGCGAAGAACTCGACTGTGATCGACGTTGAAGGCCGCGAACTGATCGACTTCGCCGGCGGCATCGCAGTGCTGAACACCGGCCACCTGCACCCGAAAGTGGTTGCGGCCGTGCAAGAGCAACTGACCAAGGTCAGCCACACCTGCTTCCAGGTCCTGGCTTACGAACCTTACGTAGAGCTGTGCGAAAAGATCAACAAGCTGGTCCCAGGCGACTTCGACAAGAAGACCCTGCTGGTCACCACCGGCTCCGAAGCCGTTGAAAACGCCGTGAAGATCGCCCGTGCCGCCACCGGCCGCGCTGGCGTCATCGCCTTCACCGGCGGCTACCACGGCCGTACCATGATGACCCTGGGCCTGACCGGCAAGGTTGTGCCGTACTCCGCTGGCATGGGCCTGATGCCAGGCGGTATCTTCCGCGCCCTGTTCCCGAGCGAACTGCACGGTATCAGCGTTGACGATGCCATCGCTTCGGTCGAGCGCATCTTCAAGAACGACGCCGAGCCACGCGACATCGCCGCGATCATCCTCGAGCCAGTACAAGGCGAAGGCGGCTTCCTGCCAGCGCCTAAAGAGCTGATGAAGCGCCTGCGCGCCCTGTGCGACCAGCACGGCATCCTGCTGATCGCCGACGAAGTACAGACTGGCGCTGGCCGTACCGGCACCTTCTTCGCCATGGAACAGATGGGCGTTGCGCCTGACCTGACCACCTTCGCCAAATCCATCGCTGGCGGCTTCCCGCTGGCCGGTGTGTGCGGCAAGGCCGAGTACATGGACGCGATCGCTCCGGGCGGCCTGGGCGGCACCTACGCCGGTTCGCCGATCGCTTGCGCCGCGGCCCTGGCCGTGATCGAAGTGTTCGAAGAAGAAAAACTGCTGGACCGCAGCAAGGCTGTGGGTGAGCGCCTGACCACCGGCCTGCGCGAAATCCAGAAGAAGCACCCGATCATCGGCGACGTCCGTGGTCTGGGCTCGATGATCGCTGTTGAAGTCTTCGAGAAAGGCACTCACACCCCGAACGCTGCTGCTGTTGGCCAGGTGGTTGCCAAGGCACGCGAAAAGGGTCTGATCCTGCTGTCCTGCGGCACCTACGGCAACGTTCTGCGTATCCTGGTACCGCTGACTGCCGAAGACGCACTGCTGGACAAAGGTCTGGCCATCATCGAAGAGTGCTTCGCTGAACTCGCTTGATGTGACGCGCTTCTGAAAAAACCCGCTTCGGCGGGTTTTTTTGTGCCCAGAAAAGCCTTGGGGCGCTATGGTTAGCGGAGGATTTGCTTGGGAAGCTGCGACGGACTGTGTGTCAGGCTATTCAGGAGTAGTTGGCGATGAGCGCTGCAAACCCCACCGCACCAAACGTACTGATTGTCGAGGGCGATCCCTGGGTACGTGACATGCTCAGCGAAATGCTGCTCAGCGTGCGCTGTGACGCGCGCCTGCAAGTATGCGCCGACGGCTCGCAAGCGCTCAGTGCGTTGTCCAGTAAGCCTGACCTGATCATCGCCGCCCGCGAGCTGGCCGGTGTCGATGGCCTCGACCTGTTGCGCAAGGTGCGCGCCAAAGGGCCGGGGCTGCCGTTCATTCTCATGAGCAACCGCAGCGACAGTGCCAGTGTGCGCGAGGCATTGCCCCTGCACCCCACGGCCTACCTGAGCAAACCGTTGAACCTGGACAACCTGCGCAAGCGCCTGGAAGAGCTGCTGGTGGCCGTTGGCGAAGAGATCGCCTGCCCAATGCCGGCCTTGCAGCCGGGTGCCAGCCTGCCGGCCTACCTTGAACAGCGTCGCGCTAACGCCGATGGCGGGCCGCTGTTGGCCGATGTGCAGGTGGCTATCAAGCGCGCGCTCAACCCCCAGGGCCTGAACCTGAAGGTGCTCGAAGAGGAGGTGCGTAACGACCCGCAGGTCACGGCGGTATTGATCGCGGCGGCCAATAGCGCGGCCTTGCACCGTGAGGCGCCGGTGCAGACGTTGCTGCAAGCCCTGAACAAGCTTGGCAGCACCCAGAGCATGAACCTGATCCTGGGCATGACCCTCAAGCGCAGCGCACGCCTCAGCGACCCACTGCTGGCTGAGCACGCGGCCCGTTACTGGGACCTGTCGCTGCATACGGCGGAATATGGCCGCACCCTGGCGCGTCTGCTCGAGCTGGACGAAGGGCGTTGTTACTGCGCGGGCTTGCTGCATTGCCTGGGTGACCTGGCGGTGTTGCGCTGCCTGCAGGAGTGGCGGCTGGCCGGAGGGGAGCTGGACGAGCGCAATGTGCAGCAGTCGCTGGATGAGTTTGGTGCGGCGTTCGGTTCGGCGCTGCGTACCCGTTGGCGGCTGCCGCTGGCCTTGCGCGAATTGATCGCGGCGATCTACCAGTTGGGCGGCGGCGTGTATTCGCGGGAGATCCTGGCCATGAGCCTGGCAGGGCAGCTGTCGCGGCTGCCGGCTGAGCAGGGGCTGGAGAAAGTAGCCAGCGGCAAGACCGCACGCTTGCTCAAGCTGGGCTTGCCGGAGCTGAACCGGCTGCGCAAGGTGGAAAACCCCGAAGTCAAACCGCAGGAAGAGCCGCCGGTGTAGCCCCTGTAGGAGCGGGCGAGCCGGCGAACACCGGCCAAAGCCGGTGCCATCCTGTACGTTGCCTGATCAGCCGCGGACTATCTGGTTCTTGCCTTGCCGCTTGGCTTGGTACATCGCCGCATCGGCTCGGGCATACAGGCTATCCAGCGTTACATCCTCTTCGGTCAGCCCGGTCAGCCCCTGGCTCACCGTCACCCCGTAGGTCTGCTGCCCATGGCTGAAGCTCAAGCGCTGAATCTGCCGCTGCAAACGCTCGGCAATCTGTTCTGCGACCTCGGCGTTGCAACCTGGGAACACCGCTGCGAACTCCTCGCCGCCAATGCGCCCGAACAGGTCGCCACGGCGTAGCACGGCTTTGCCGCTGTCGGCGATGTGTTGCAGCACCTGATCGCCTTCCTGGTGGCCGTAACTGTCGTTGATGCGCTTGAAGTCATCGATATCCAGCAACAGAAAGGCCAGCGGCGTGCCGTCTTCGCGGGCGCTGTCGAACGCTTGCTGAGCACACTCGAAGAAGTGCCTGCGGTTGCTGCTCTGGGTCAGCACATCGGTGGTGGCCAGGCGCTGCAGCTCCCCTTCAAGCTGCTTCTTTTCGGTGATGTCTTCGGCGATACCGACAATGATCACCCGGTCGCCATCGTGCTGCTGGTTGATGTAGCACTTGTCGCTCAACCAGCGCAGTTGCCCGTCGGCATTGAGGATACGGTATTCGCGGTCTTCCACTGCGCCCTTGAGCAGCACCTGAGCCAGGCTGCGTTCGGCGAACTCGAGGTCATCGGGGTAAATACTGTCACGCCATTCGTTGTAGTCGGCCAGCACCAGGCTGACGGGGCGGCCAAAGATGCGCTCGTAGGCGGGGCTCACAT
>NZ_BCBQ01000161.1:0-6099 GCF_001320885.1 Pseudomonas sp. NBRC 111140 | reverse complement strand
GGTGAACTGTATGACGCGGATTACTGGAAGGGGCTGCAGGCGGCGATACGCGAGGGGAAGGTGATCGATGTGTTTCCCTATCGGCGCAAGGGGCGTTAGGCCTCAGCGAGCGTTGGTCCGCCGAGACCTGGGGTGTTGTTACAGCAGCCTGAGTACGAGGTTGGCACCGGCCCGCAGGTACTCGACCTGGGCCATCAATGCATCGCGGACAATCGCTTCGCCAGTATCCGTGAGTTTGGCGTTCTTGGCCTGTAGCGCTGTCAACTGCAGCAGTTGCATGGTGACGTCCATGGAGTTCATGTAGGCCTTCAGCGTGCTGTTGTGGGTGCCGAACAAGCCAATGAGGTTTTCCATGCGTTTGTCCGCTTCTTCGCGGACCTGCTGGTATTCTTCTATTGATATCACACCGTCTGACGCTATGGTCTTCAACAGTTCGTCAAGCGTGCCTGAAATGAAAGGGTTGAACTCTTTTTGGATTGTCGATTCAGCGTTCATGCACCTGATCCTCGCGATAATGGTAGGGGCATGGCCTGGGTTTCAGGCCAAGCCGACAGCGTGCATGAGCCGATCCAATGCTTGTGTTAGATAGCTGCCACACCGCTACCGCATCAAGGTGATAGCTCAGGCGGGTGCACCTTTCAGGCACTTCAAATCACTGAAATCGGTACGTACTTTGCCCAACCGCTCCTGTAAGAACCGCCGCTGCTGCGGGGTGCTTTGCTGCACCAGATCCACCAGCAAGCTGCGCGCCTGCCGCTCGGTGTTCTGATAGGCCGCCTGGTATTCGGGTGTCCACAAACTCTCCTTGTGCTGCAACAAGGTCGCCAGGCGCGGCTCGAAGCTCGCGTCGTTGCGTTGGTTCATCGCCAACAGCAATTGCTGCTGCCAGTGGGCCCGGTTGGCGATCCATTCTCGGTTCTGATCGCCCAGCGCTTCGGACCAGGCCCGCACACGTTGTTTTTGCACCGGGGTCAGCTCGCCAAACCACGGTGTCAGGCGTTTTTCCATACGTTCGGTACGGCGGGCGATCTGCTTCGGCAGAGGGGTATCCACGTATTGCTTCTGCCGCTCACTGATGTCGTCGCGGAAGGCCGCGCGCATCTCCGCTACCTGGCTGTCGCTCATGCCACGCAGCAACTCGGTGGCCGAAGGGGTGATTTCCTCGGCCACCCGGCCAATCGCTTCGCGGGCCTCGCGGGTGCGTTGCTGCAGGGCCTGGTCGGTAACCTGGTCGTCGGCGACCATGCCGCGTATCCGGTCCAGCCAGTCGAGGTAGCCGGGCAGCTGAGTCTTGCAATGCCAGGCCAGGTGCTCCTTGAGCCGGTCGTCGAGCAAAGCCTTCTGCTCGCGGTTCATGTCCAGGTAATCACCCAGCGACCATGGCACCAGGCGGTCAAGGTTGCGGTAGGCCAGGTCGATACGGCTGCAGGCGGCCAGGGCCGCAGCGAAGCCGATGGTGATGAGCAGGGCTTTGGACAGGCGTAGGGGCATGTGCTGTTCCTTGCATTGGCAACCAATCGGTAGAGGTAAGGGTAGCCGCAGGGTTCCACCGTATCGTTGCAATGGCGGTTTCCTTCCATCGGCAATCTCACTATTATTGCGACTAATTCTTATCCGCATCGTTACAAGGATGATTGCGTGTACAAGGTCCCGCCTGCACCGCACGATGACATGCACTGCCTGTACCGCGACCACAGCGGCTGGCTGCAAGGCTGGCTGCGCCGGCGTCTGGGCGATCGCGAGCGGGCGGCGGACCTGACCCATGACACGTTCCTGCGCCTGATCGCCAGCACGGTGGCCCACCCGCTGCGCGAGCCGCGTCATTTTCTGGCGACGGTGGCCAAGCGGGTGATGGTCGACCATTTGCGCCGGCGCTCGCTGGAGCAGGCCTATCTGGAAGCCTTGGCGCTGGAGCCAGAACTGGTTGAGGCGTCACCCGAGCAACGGGTGCTGCTGCTGGAAACGCTGTTGCAACTGGATGCCATGCTCGATGGCCTGAACCACAAGGTGCGCCAGGCGCTGTTTCTTTCCCACCTCGAAGGCTTGAGCTACGCCGAAATTGCCGAACGCCTTGGGGTGTCTGTCAGTTCGGTGACCAAATACATCGCCAATGCCACCGAGCAGTGCCTGCTGTTTGCGCTGGATGCCGAACTGTGAGCCCGGCGCAGCAACGCCAGGCCCTGCGTGATGCGGCGCAGTGGCATGCCCGCTTGAGTGCCGGGGCGGACTATCAGACGCTGTACCAGCGTTGGCAGGCCTGGCATCAGGGCGACCCGATTCATCAGTGGGCCTGGCAGCGCCTGGAGGCCTTTCACGCCGAGTTGAGCAGCGTGCCGTCGACTGTGGCACAACGAACGTTGGCGGTGGAACAGCCGTTGACTGGCCGGCGCACTGTGCTCAAGGGCCTGGTGCTAGGCCTTGGCGTGTCGGGCCTGGCCTGGACCGGCTACCGCCAGACGCCACTGTGGCTGGCCGATGTACGCACCGCTACGGGGGAACGGCGCCAGCTGCGGTTGGAGGATGGCACACAGCTCACGCTTAACACGGCCAGTGCCGTGGACATCCGCTATGACCACCAGCAGCGGCTGATCATCCTGCGCGCTGGAGAAATCATGGTGACCACGGCCAAGGATGCACGGCCACTCAGCGTGCGCAGCCAGCAGGGCGAGATGCGTGCGCTGGGCACGCGCTTTGTCGTGCGCCAGTTGGACGGGCAGACCGAACTGGACGTGCTGGAACATGCCGTTGCCGTGCGTAACCGCCCAGAGACCGAGCCGTTGCGGGTGGAGGCGGGCATGAGCCTGCGCTTTGGTTCCGGGCCACTGCCTGCGCCACAAGTGCTCGACCCCAATCGGGATGAGTGGGTGAATGGCCGGCTGGTGATCGACAACTGGCCCCTGGGCCGGGTGCTGGATGAGTTGCAGCGCTATCGCCCCGGCTTTATCGAGTGTGCCAAGGAGGTTGCCCATCTACGCCTGTCCGGGGCCTTCCCGCTGGACGATACCGCACGCGCGTTGCAGGCGATTGCCCAGGCGCTGCCGGTGCGGATCGAGACCCGCACGCGATTCTGGGTGAGGGTGCGGCCTTTGGCCTGAAGCTGTCATTGGGGCAGCAGATCGTTTTTAAAAATATTTCTCGTTTGCATTGTCGGTTTTCCAATTTCACACGACCCCTCCTGCAAACCGCCACCACAGGCCTTTGAAGGAGCCCCTCATGCCACGCCGCGTTACCCCTCACTGCTACCCCAGAAAACCCCTCGTCGTTGCCATGTTCAGTGCCGCCTTGCTGCTGCAGGCCACGGTGATTCATCCGCTGAGTGCGGCAGGGCAGGCCCGTGCCGTCGAAGCCACTCGCAGCTATGCCATTGCCAGCGGGCCATTGGGCGCGGTGCTCAGCCGCTTTGCCAGCGATGCCGGGGTGGTGCTGTCGTTCGAGGCCGAGCTGACCCAGGGTAAGCACAGTACGGGTTTGCAGGGGACATACAGTGTCGACCAAGGGTTTGCCCGGTTGCTGGCAGGGAGCGATCTACAGGTGATGGCCGCCAGTAATGGAAATTACCTGCTTTTGCCGCGTACGAAGGATGGCGCACTCGAGCTGGGCGCAACCAGCATCAATGCCTCGGGCCTGGGGGCTACGACGGAAGGGACGGGGTCTTATACGACCGGGTCGACCAATACGGCGACCAAGATGAACCTGTCGATTCGAGAGACACCGCAGACGATTAGCGTCATTACCCGCCAGCGCATGGATGACCAGCAACTGCATACCATGAGCGAAGTGCTGACACAGGCTCCCGGAATTACCATGTCCCAGGACGGCGGCGAGCGCTTCAATATCTATTCACGCGGCAGCCAGATCAATACTTACCAGATTGATGGGGTGACCACGACGCAGGAAAACCAGACACGCACCATGCCTGGCACCTTGTTGGACATGGCCCTGTACGACCACGTGGAAATTGTGCGTGGTGCTACCGGCCTGATGACCGGTGCAGGCGACCCCAGCGGCGTAGTCAACGTCATTCACAAGCGCCCGACTGCGTATTTTCAATCCTACGTGCAAGGCACAATCGGCTCTTGGGACTACAACCGCCTCGAAGCAGACGTCTCCGGTCCGCTGATCGACAGCGGCAAGCTGCGTGGCCGCTTCGTGGCTGCCAAGCAGGACAACAACACCTTCATGGACTGGTACAGCCAGGATAAGAACATTGCCTATGGCGTCATCGAAGCCGATGTTACCGATACCACCTTGGTGCGTTTCGGCGTCGACTATCAGACCTACAAGGCCACTGGCGCCCCTGGCGTACCCTTGATGTACAACAATGGCCAGCAAACCAACTTCTCGCGCTCGACCAGCGCCGGGGCACGCTGGGCCTACGATGACTATGAAACCTTCAACTACACCATCAATGTCGAACAGCAGCTTGCCAACGATTGGCAGTTGAAAGTGGCGGCAAACTACATGGACGTAGACCGGGACGTCGGCGTAGCCTACTACGCAACCAACAGCCTGACCTCCAGCCTGGACCCGGCAACCAACCGTGCTAACGCTGAGCGAGGGAAATCGTGGGCTGACCAGACCCAAAAAGGGGTGGACGTGGCCCTGCAAGGGCCATTTCAAGCGTTTGGACAGACCCACGAGCTGATAATCGGCTACAACTACCAGCAATATGACAACACGCACTTTTCCTACACCGGCGGCACCCAAGGTTTCGATTTCGATACGTGGGATAACGAACTGCCGAAACCAGCCAGCTACACGCCACTGCTGGACTTCAACATCAACTCACGGCAAAGCGGTTACTTTGCGGCAACACGCCTCAACTTCACCGATGATCTCCACGTGATCCTGGGGGCGCGCGGCAGCAACTACGAATACAACTATTACTCTAAGGTGCTCAATGCCATCCCCGAACGGGACCCTACCGTGTATGGAATGCGCGAACGTGGCGTGGTCACACCCTATGCCGGCATCGTCTACGACGTGACGCCTGAGCAATCGGTTTATGTCAGCTACACCGACATTTTCAAACCGCAATCGAACCGGGACATCGACAACAAACCACTGGATCCCGTGGAAGGCACCAACTACGAGGCCGGTTGGAAGGGTGAGTTCTTCGACCGCCGCCTCAATGCCAACGCCGCGATCTACTACATCAAGCGTGACAATCTGGGTGTTGCCACGGGCGAGACGATTCCAGGTACCAGCGACATCGCCTATAAAGCTGTCAGTGGTGCCGAAACCAAAGGTGTCGACCTGGAGCTTTCCGGCGAGGTACTGCCAGGCTGGAGCGTACAATCCAGCTACAGCTGGTCCCGTACCGAAGACTCCGATGGCAACCGCCAGCTGACCCAGTTGCCCACAGACACGTTGCGTTTCTGGACTACCTACCGCCTGCCTGGCGAATGGGACAAGCTCACCGTCGGCGGTGGCGTCAACTGGAACTCGGGTACGTCACTGTACTTTAGCCGCTACCAGACTCGGGCTAAACAGGATGACTACTATGTGGCCAGCCTGATGGCACGCTACCAAGTCACCGATCACCTCAGCACCACCCTCAATATCAACAACCTGTTCGACGAAAAGTACTATGCGGGCTTTGCTGGCAACTACGGGCACTACGGTGCACCGCGTAACGCCATGTTGAACCTGCGCTACGATTTCTGATCCAGCGCCCCAAAAGCTCAAGCGCAAAGGGGCAACCGTCCGGAAGCTTTGACACCACCCCATGTCTATCCGGAAAATAGCCCCCTTGTCTTGAGGATCATCGGAAATGGCTCTGCTTGGGCGTTACAACAGTTTGCAAATCGTGAAACACGTGGACTTCGGTCTGTACCTGGACGGCGGCGCCGATGGCGAGATCCTGCTGCCCGGGCGCTATATCCCGAAAAACGCCGAGACCGAGGTCGATGACTGGCTGAACGTGTTCATCTACCTGGACAGCGAAGACCAGCTGATCGCCACCACCGAGAAGCCCAAGGTGCAGGTGGGCGAGTTCGCCAGCCTCAAGGTCAAGGACATCAACGGTGCCGGTATCTTCCTTGACTGGGGCCTGTCCAAGGACCTGCTGATGCCGTACTCGGAAGAGGCACGGCCGCT
>NZ_BCBQ01000160.1:0-6458 GCF_001320885.1 Pseudomonas sp. NBRC 111140 | reverse complement strand
ACGAATAGTCGTGACGGGTAGTTACCGACCAGGCCGTCCCAGCTGGACAGCTGCACGTCGTTGACGAAGGCGCGGTACGACAGCACCAGGCTTTGGTCTAGGTCCAGGCGGCAGTCTGGACCGCGTGGGCGGCCCGGTTTGCAGATCACCAGGCGCAGCATGCTGTGACCCCAGCGGCTGACCAGGTTTTGGTTGGCTTCGGCCAGCAGGTAGTCCACTTCATAGACCCGCTCGGGGTCGATCTCACCCAGTGGCTGGCGAGCGAAGTCACTGCCAGCGTTGATGAACGGCAGGCCCTTGGCGCAGGTGTCCTGTTGCGGTGCCCAGCCGAAATGCTGGCGCAAGTACTGGTTCAGCGCCGGACGGCGGCAGCCGTAGCTTGGGTCGAGGAGGAAGTACTCCATGTTGACCGCGATGTATTCCTTGGGGCTGCTTAGTTCATAGCTGTCGGGGCTACGCACGAACTGGCCATTGTGTTGCTCGCGCTCGCCGCGTCGGCCCACGTATTGTGGCCAGCCGGCCAGGTCGAGCAGGCGCGGGTCGTCGCTGAGGGTGAATCGACGTTCAGCCTGGCCTCGACATTCTTCAGGCAGGCCGATCTTGCCCAGCGTGCCCTGCTGGCGCTTGCAGCGGGCGATCAGCGAACGCTCGGCACCGGGCCACAGGCGGGCACGGTCGTAGATATGGGTGAGCTCGTGCAACACGGTGGCCAGCAGCTCTTCACGCACCGTGCCATGGGGGCGGTTGGTGCGCTCGGTGGCGGCGCTGCCGTCGGTGAGGCTGGGCAGCAAGCGGCGGTTGAGCTCGAGGGTGGATACCAGTGATGCCTGCCCATAGGCGTCGGCAGGCATGTTGTCGCTCCAGCTGACCCGCACGCGGCGGTCCAACTGTTGCTTGAAGCGCGGCGGCAGCCTGCCCATGGCCTCGTCAAGCAGGGCCTGTGAGGCTTGGGTTTGCTGCGGGTCCAGGCCGGACGCCTGCAGCTCTAGCTGCAGGTCGGCCAAGGCGGGCGTGCCGAGCAGCGTCAGGGCGCAGCCGAGCAGCCAGGCGCGCACGCGAATCACAGTGCGAGGATGGCTTCGGCCAGTACCTGGTCGCTGGCGCCGCGCGCTTCCGGTACGCGCTCGCGCAGGGTGTTGAAGGCTGCCTCGAGTTGGACGCCGCGGATGTCACCGTTGCTGGCGACGAAGCTGGCAGCGTCGTCGTGGGCTTCGCGCACCACTTTGGAGTCACGGATAGACGTGGTGGTATCCGAGGTGAAGTCGATCGAACGGCCGAAGGCACGCACGATGATGTTGCTGGTAGCCACCAGGGTCTGTGCCTGGGCCAGGTCGGCCAGCAGCAGCATGCCGAGGGAAGCGGCAATCAGCGGTTTACGCATGGAGCATCTCCGAAAAATACAGGGAGTCAGGTGAGTTATTGGACGAGAATTGCCTGCGCCAGTTCCAGATCGCCGACAGTGTGCCGTGCACAATTGTGGCGTAATGATTCCAGCGCGGCTTCCAGGCGTGCACCACGGATCACGCCATCGCTGGCAACGAATGCGGCGGCATCATCACGGGCCTGCCTGATCAGTTTGCGATCGAAGGGCGCGGTAGTGACCTGGCTGGTGGCATAGCCCGAGATGACCAGGCCTTGCGTGGTGGTATCCATGGCATGGGCGCTGGCCATGCCGACAACGGAGAACAGCAGCGGCAACAGATAACGCATGGGCTTTCTTGAAGGCTGGAAAAATGGACGACGAAGGCTACCCCAGGTGCGAGGGCTCTAGCCAACGCACCTGTTTTGCCTAGGGTGTATCAGAGCGCCAGGATGGCCTGGGCCAGCTGTGCATCGCTGGCTTGCAGGGCCGGCATGTTCGAACGGATGTGCACGAAGGCGCTTTCCAGGCGGGCACCGCGGATATCGCCTTGAGTGCCGACGAACGTGGCGGCGTCATCCCGGGCCGCCTGCACGATCTTGTCGTCGCGGAACGACGAGGAAAGGTCGGATGTGGCGTCAGTGGAAGCGGCAACGGCGCGTACTACCGTGTCGGTGGTGACAACGAAGCTGGTGGCGTGGGCAGTGCCAGCCAGGCCGAGTAACAGGGCGGCGCCAAGCAGGTGTTTACGGGACATGATCGTGGACTCCTGGGTAGGGTCAGGTTGGTTCTGCTCTATCGGACGTTTGCAGGGCTCGTCACGGTACGTTTCAACAACTGGTTCTAGCAGACGGTTAAGCCAAGCGTATCACGCGGTGCTGCGTTGGGAGGTCAACGCGTGTTGTGCGTGATAACTGTAATGGTGATTATTGGTTTTTACAAAACTGTACTGGTAATGACCTTGAGCGCTCTGCAACGCGCCTTTCGGGCAATAAAAAACCCGTTGCAGTGACCTGCAACGGGTTTGGGAATTCGCGGTGCCGGCCGCAGCCGGCAAGCCGGTGCTTAGCGCCAGAAAGGCTTGCTCAGCTCTTCGTAACGCTGCGACTCGCTGATACCGGCGTCGGCCAGCAGGCGGCTGTCCAGGCGAGCCAGTTGACGGCGGCTGGCCATACGGCGCTGCCACAGCAGCAGGGTGGACAGTGCGCGCAGCGGCATCGATGCGTTGGATTGCTGGGCGTTGCTTTCAAAAACCAGACCGGAACTGAGGGTACGTTCCATGATGCTTCATCCTTCCGCTTATGGCGGGATTAGGTAGTGATTTAACTGATGCCAATGATCCTCCTCTGCTGTCCATAACAGTAGATACAGTTCAGTTGAAAGACGATGGCTCAGTTAACTGTGTAACCCTACTGTTGCACTCGAAAATGGCGCAACTGTACTGGTCTGCACGAATATGGTGCGATTTAAGAGATGGAGATGGTTTTAAGCGGCGAGGATTGGTTGAAAACCGGTACAGTAGAACAGTTTTATAAAGAAGGAAGGCCGGACTGTGCAGCACAGTCGTAATGGTGCGGCCTTGTGTCGCGACAAGGCCGCAGACCGGCCCAGGATTGCGGCGTTACAGCTGAAAAAGAAGGGGCTGCTGTGCAGCCCCATCGCGACACAAGGCCGCTTCTCCATCAGCTAGCCAGCATGCGCCCGGTTTCTTCCAGGTTCTCGTGCCAGCTCAACGCTTCACGCAGGATGTGCGGGGTATGGCCGCCACGCTGGCAGGCGCGATCGAAGTAATCGTTCAGCGCAGCGCGGTAGTCTGGGTGCACACAGTTGTCGATGATCGCCCGTGCCCGTTCGCGCGGCGCCAGACCACGCAGGTCGGCCAGGCCCTGCTCGGTGACCAGGATGTCCACGTCGTGCTCGGTGTGATCGACATGGCTGACCATTGGCACCACGCTGGAAATCGCGCCACCTTTGGCAATCGACTTGGTGACGAATACGGCCAGGTGGGCGTTACGAGCGAAATCGCCCGAACCGCCAATGCCGTTCATCATCCGGGTACCGCAGACGTGGGTGGAGTTGACGTTGCCGTAGATATCGAACTCCAGTGCGGTGTTGATACCGATAATGCCCAGGCGACGTACCACTTCCGGGTGGTTGGAGATTTCCTGCGGGCGCAGCACCAGCTTGTCCTTGTAGCGCTCCAGGTTGCCGAACACGTCGGCGTTGCGGCGGCTGGACAAGGTGATCGAGCTACCCGAGGCGAAGCTCAGCTTGCCGGCGTCGATCAGGTCGAAGGTGGAGTCCTGCAGTACTTCGGAGTACATGGTCAGGTCTTCGAACGGCGATTCGATCAGGCCGCACATCACCGCGTTGGCGATGCTGCCGATACCGGCTTGCAGCGGGCCGAGCTTGTTGGTCATGCGGCCAGCGTCCACTTCCTTTTTGAGGAAGTTGATCAGGTGGTCGGCGATGCCTTGGGTTTCATCATCTGGCGGCAGCACAGTGGACGGCGAGTCTGGCTGGTCGCTGATGACGATACCGACGATCTTGGCCGGGTCGATCGGGATGGCGGTGCTGCCGATACGGTCGTCTACCTTGACCAGCGGGATGGGGGTGCGGGTCGGGCGGTAGGTCGGGATGTAGATGTCATGCAGGCCTTCGAGGTTGGTGTTGTGCGAGAGGTTGATCTCGACAATCACCTGCTTGGCGAAGATCGCGAAGCTGGCCGAGTTGCCCACCGAGGTGGTCGGCACGATGTGGCCTTGCTCGGTGATGGCCACGGCTTCGATGACTGCGATGTCCGGCAGCTTCAGCTGCTGGTTGCGCAATTGCTCGACGGTTTCCGACAGGTGCTGGTCGATGAACATCACCTGGCCATCGTTAATGGCCTTGCGCAGGGTGCTGTCGACCTGGAACGGCATGCGGCGAGCCAGCACGCCGGCCTCGGTCAGTTGCTTGTCCAGGTCGTTGCCCAGGCTGGCGCCGGTCATCAGGCTGATTTTCAGTGGCGACTGCTTGGCACGTTCGGCCAGTGCATGCGGTACGGCCTTGGCTTCGCCGGCGCGGGTGAAACCGCTCATGCCGACGGTCATGCCGTCCTCGATCAGACCAGCGGCATCAGCCGCACTCATTACCTTGCTGTGCAGGGAGGACAAGCGGATACGATCACGGTACATGGATTGTTATCTCGGGCTACTGAAACTACTGCAGCGCAGTCTAGAGATTTCGCCCATTGCCGTCCCACGACCATGGTCGTATGAGAAGCCTTGAAGTAGAGCCGTTGATCCGGATCAATAAAAGGAAAGCCCCGACAGATTCTGACCGGGGCTTCCTTTATATCAGCTGGTTTGCAGCGGCCGTTGTCACTCCACTGCTTTGACCATGTCCTCGATGACCTTCTTGGCGTCACCGAACACCATCATGGTCTTGTCCAAGTAGAACAGTTCGTTGTCCAGGCCAGCATAGCCGCTGGCCATGGAGCGCTTGTTGACGATGATGGTCTTGGCCTTGAACGCTTCGAGGATCGGCATGCCGGCGATTGGCGATTTGGGGTCGTTCTTCGCCGCCGGGTTGACCACATCGTTGGCGCCCAGCACCAGCACCACGTCGGCCTGGCCGAACTCGGCGTTGATGTCCTCCATCTCGAACACCTGGTCGTATGGCACTTCGGCTTCGGCCAGCAGGACGTTCATATGCCCGGGCATGCGGCCCGCCACTGGGTGAATCGCATACTTCACGGTTACGCCGTTGTGGGTCAGCTTCTCGGTAAGCTCCTTCAATGCGTGCTGGGCACGGGCCACCGCCAGGCCGTAGCCTGGGACGATGATTACGCTGTCGGCATTGCTGAGCAGGAAGGTGGCATCGTCAGCCGAACCAGATTTCACCGGGCGCTGTTCTTGCGAACCTTGCGCCGCGCCAGTGTCGGTATCGCCACCGAAGCCGCCGAGGATGACGTTGAAGAACGAACGGTTCATCGCCTTGCACATGATGTACGAGAGGATGGCACCGGACGAGCCCACCAGGGAGCCTGCGATGATCAGCATCGAGTTGTTCAGGGAGAAGCCGATACCGGCCGCTGCCCAGCCCGAATAGCTGTTGAGCATCGACACCACCACCGGCATGTCGGCGCCGCCGATCGGAATAATGATCAGCACGCCCATGATGAAGGCCAGGACCAGCATCAGGGTGAAGGCACTGTAATGACCGGTGAAAGTGAACAGTAGGCCCAGGGCGATGGTAGTCAGGCCGAGGATCAGGTTCAGCTTGTGCTGGCCCGCGAACTGTACAGGAGCGCCTTGGAACAGGCGGAACTTGTACTTGCCCGACAGCTTGCCGAAGGCGATCACCGAACCGGAGAAGGTAATGGCACCGATGGCAGCACCGAGGAACAGCTCCAGGCGGTTGCCGGTAGGGATCGGGTCACTGATGGCGGCAACGATGCCCATCGACTGCGGCTCGAGTACGGCGGCGATGGCGATGAACACCGCCGCCAGGCCGATCATGCTGTGCATGAAAGCGACCAGCTCCGGCATCTTGGTCATCTCGACGCGCTTGGCCATGATCGAGCCGGCGGTGCCACCGACCAGCAGGCCGACGATGACATAGCCGATGCCGGCGGTGGCCAGTTCTGCACCTAGCTTATAAATGAGGCCAACCGTGGTAAGGATGGCGAGCCCCATGCCAATCATGCCAAACAGGTTGCCGCGCCGCGAGGTAGTCGGGTGCGACAGGCCCTTGAGCGCCTGGATGAAGCACACCGAGGCGACGAGGTAGAGGAGCGTTACCAGATTCATGCTCATGCTTACTTCTGCGCCTCGTTCTTGGTTTTCTTCTTGAACATTTCAAGCATGCGGCGGGTGACCAGGAAGCCACCGAACACATTGACTGCAGCCAGGGCCACGGCAAGCGTGCCCATCAGCTTGCCAGCCGGGGTCACGGTCAGCGCGGCAGCCAGCATGGCACCGACGATGACGATCGCCGAAATGGCGTTGGTAACCGCCATCAGCGGGGTGTGCAGCGCCGGGGTGACGTTCCACACCACGTGGTAGCCCACATAGATGGCCAGCACGAAGATGATCAGGTTGTAGATGCCGTGGGA
>NZ_BCBQ01000159.1:0-6625 GCF_001320885.1 Pseudomonas sp. NBRC 111140 | reverse complement strand
TGCAGCAGAATGCTCAACGCCACCGCTGACAGCACCAGGTTGGTGCTCTGCGCGGCCAAAGTGGGAAGCAGCCCATGATTGAGGGCATAGAACAGGTAGTAGAAGCTGCCAATACCTCGGATACCAAACCACCCTAAAAGCCCGCGATGGCGAATATCCAGCATTCCTCGAGCGGGGAACAGCAGGATGCTGATGGGGCGAATGACAAAAAACAAAGCACCGGCAACCAGCACTGCCTGCCAGTCCCAATGCTCAATGAGCACTACCCCTAGCAGGGTCACCAGAAACACTTCCATTGCCCGTTCGATCAGGCTACCGAAAGCCAACATGTCACCCAACATGATCCCCGCTGCAACCTGCGAGTCGTCGAGCCCTTTCACATCGCCTTTGACGGCTAGCTCCGGCGCCACGTCCTGGTGACCTACCACAGGCTGTACCAGATGTTCAGCAGCCGGTTCTTCTGGGCTATTGGCGGTCTGAACCTCCGCCTGCCTTAAACCGAGGCCCGCAGCGAATACCGCGAGAAACCCATAGGACTGTATCGACTCGGCGCTCACGTATGCCAACGCAATCAGCGCAAGGGCCAGATAGTCATTGGGCGAGACGGTGCTGTCGTCGTTGCGCAGACGCAAGAACAGTGTGAGCTTGCCCAGGCCGCGCCCGTCCAGTAGCCAAGCAACAGGCCTGCGGTTACTGCCCACAGCATGTCCTTCAGCAGCCAGTCACTGAACCAGGCCTGGTCATTGTCCTGTTGCAGGAGCAGCCCGAGAATGACGAAGGGAAACGCCACGCCGTCGTTGAGCCCTGCCTCACCCGACAAGCTGAAACGCACAATATCATCGTCCTGGGCATCAACCACCTGCACCAAGGTTGCGAGCACGGGGTCAGTGGGTGCGAGGATCGCCCCGATCAGTAGCGAAATGCCCCACCCCAGGTTCAAGCCGTAATGCAGCACCAGCGTTACCCCTGCGATGCAGATCAACATCACCGGCCCCGCCAGAAAAAAGGCGCTGCACCAACGGCGGTTGTGCAAGGGCAGGCGCAATTTCAAGCCACTAAAGAACAGCGAAAACAACACCGCAACCTCTGTGAGGTGCTCCATCCACCCGCTCGACTGGCTCAAGTCCAGTTGAAGAATACCCAGCCCCGATGTACCCAGCCCGATACCCAGGGCAAGACACACTACAGACGAGGTCACAGGGATCCAGCGCAGGTAGGAGGATGAGAGTGCGAGCAGCAGCAAGACTGCGCCCAGCATGGCGAACCAGACGATGAAGGTCATTTCCGCAGACGCCCAGGGAAAGTTTCCGAGTATTTTTTGACTTTTCGGCACGCCACGTCGTTCCGCTGCGCTTGGTGGGTTCAGCCAATACCTGAGGTAAACGTAAAAAAGATTTTCAGCGCTCCGCTGCGGTCAAACTGCGCTAGAGACCTTGCTGGTCGAGCGGCGGGAGAGTTGAAGGTACATTTGCAGGGGGAAGCGCCTGGACAATAGCTTGAGCGAGCTCGTCTATCGACCACGGTTTGAAGAGGTAGGTAACGGGAGGTGTGACCTGAGAAGCATCAAGCTGGTGGCCAGAGGTCAGAATGGCGGGTAGTCCAGACCACCTTTCGTGGGCCATGGAGATGAACTCCATACCTTTGATGCTTCCCGGAACACCATGGTCGACAACGATCAACGAGCAGCCGCTCTTGAGTCCCATCAAATGAATCAAGGCATCTTCTGAGTTATCGAACCCATCGCAGATGGCGCCCAACTCGATCAGGATGTCCACCAGGAGGGTCTGTAGCGTTGGATCGTCCTCTACTACAATTACCGTCTTACCTGACAACGACAAACCCTCGATGCCGAGCTTCATCACCTTCTCCATCCCATGGTTGGATTTTCGAGTATTTCACTCATCCGCACATGCGTCGATGAGGGCTAAAGGCCACCCATGCTCAATGGCCTTCCAACTTCTTCAATTGGGCCAAGCCTTCACGCATGAAAATCTCCACGGTCTTTGGCCCTACGCCCTCGAAACTCAGTAGCCAGCGCTTGAATCCCTCAGCATTTGATCCTTGCTGCATTACCTCAAGTTGAGCAGCCAGTTCCACTTCTACCTTGTTGCCACGATCATGCAGTCGTCGGGCAGTGGATTCATCATAGCGCCCATAGCCAGCCTGACCGAGGAGTCTGACCAGTGCCGAATGAGAAGTCTGGGCAAGCTTAAGCGGCGTATCCAGACCCTCCTGATCAACAAGAACCCGGTACGCCTCCACTGCTACGGTGGATCGGATGCGCTTGCCCATGAGAAAGCTGGCCAGCAACCATCTGAACACGCCAAGGGCATCCGTGACCTCAATGCCGAGGTCACAGGCGGTTATAGTCTTCAACCTTTACTACGACGCGAGTCAGCAGATCGCTAAATGGATTCGCCATCATTCTGGATGTCTTCCTCTGCCTCTGCTGCCTCCGTGGCATCCGCGTCATTCAAAGGTGGCGACGTGGGCTTTTGGGGATCATTGATGAAGGGCACATCGCTGGGCCCTTTTTCTTCGGAGCCTTCGGTTTTCGGCTGCATGGCAATACCTCAAAGCAGATGGATCGGGGCGCGGGGCTTCAAGTACCCGCAGCAACGCCCGAGAACTTTTTGACGTCGATAGGTTGCGCTACGAATTCCGGGCCATCGCCGGCGAGCCGCCACTTCACATTGGCGATGCCGTAGCGCTCGGCCATCGGTCGACTGACCAGCTTGATTTTCTGCTGACTCAATCTCGGGATGATGCCAACGCCGGCATCGCAGCTGGCCCAGTGCCAAGCCACGGCGTTGTCCATTTTTTCCAGGCGGATGATGAACGTCCGATGCTTACCGTGCAGGTCATACTCGATTACGTACAATTGAAGTGATGGCACAAGATCCGCTCCTTGGTTGATACGCTATTGAGCGATTCCTGGAAGAGATAATTCCATCGGATTGGCAGGATGATCTGCAGCCAACCCATGCCCGAGCAGTCAGGCGAGTTGGATGTACACCGAGTAGCTACCCAGGAGCACCCAGAACACTAGAAAGATCCACGGTGTGCGCAGCGAAAACAGCAGTGATTTGCGATGACCTGCACGCGATGTCTCAGCCTCACAAAACAACGGCGACTCGTCGTAGGCCAACCCCATCAACGGCTCGCTGCGCAGCAGGTGACTTTGCTTGAGCTGCCAGTGATCGATGATGTTGTATGCCGCCCGGATGCCAGGCCAAGCGTTGAGTGAGCTCAGTACCCCGAGCAAGGCGAGGAACGCCGGTACGATCAGGGTGAACATCTCGCCCCATCCTTGATTCAGATTTCCCATTGAGGAGACGAAGGCGATGACCAGAAATGACTGCGCCGCCAGGTAGGCATCGGTGCGGTTGGCCAGGATGCTGGTTTCGTACTGGATTTCACGCCGGTAAAAATCCAGACGCTCCTTGGGAGAGCCAAACATCCTGGCATTGTGCTCGCTGATCTCGTGTTCGGGGGTCGCTGGGGTAATGATTCGAGGCACTCGCTACTCCGGGAGTTGGGCCCCGAGCGACGACATGAGCCTGGAGCTGAGTCCGGTAGAACAGGCGATGGGGCATGGAATTCAGCTGGATTGATATCCCGCACCGCTCGTCGTACCAACTGCAGATTGAAATCAACACGAGGTGGCCAGGCCTTTCGAATCGGTATGAACGTTCTCAACTGCAGGAGCTTCTACCATGCGCGACTTCCCTACCCCGCCCTTCCCTTCGCAACCTCAAAATGTACCAGGCTCACAGCGCAAGATGGAGCCCTATCCGGATTGTGGTGAGCAGTCGTATACCGGCCACAATCGACTCGAAGGCAAGATTGCACTTATCACCGGAGCAGACAGCGGTATCGGGCGGGCAGTCGCGATTGCCTATGCCCGCGAAGGGGCCGACGTCGCCATCGCTTATCTGAATGAGCATGAAGATGCGCAAGAAACCGCGCGCTGGGTTGAGTCTGCAGGCCGTCAATGCCTGTTGTTGCCCGGAGACCTGGCGCAGAAACAGCACTGCTACGACATCGTCGAAAAAACCGTTAGCCAGTTCGGGCGTATCGACATCCTGGTCAACAACGCGGCGTTCCAGATGTCCCACGAGACCCTGGAAGAAATCGACGATGACGAATGGGTGAAGACGTTCGATACCAACATCACCGCGATCTTCAGGATTTGCCAGGCAGCACTGCCTTCCATGCCCAAGGGCAGTTCGATCATCAATACCAGCTCGGTCAATTCCGACGATCCATCCCCCAGCCTGCTGGCCTATGCCACGACCAAAGGGGCCATTGCCAACTTCACTGCTGGCCTGGCTCAGTTGCTAGGCAAGAAAGGCATCAGGGTCAACAGCGTCGCGCCAGGCCCGATCTGGACGCCTTTGATTCCGGCAACCATGCCGGACGAGGCCGTCAAGAACTTTGGTTCCAGCTACCCGATGGGGCGCCCGGGGCAACCGGTCGAGGTCGCGCCAATCTATGTGCTGCTGGGCTCCGACGAAGCCAGTTACATCAGTGGCTCACGTTACGCAGTGACTGGCGGCAAACCGATCCTTTAGCGAAAAGAGGCTCGCCTTGATGGCGAGCCTCCTTTTTGGGTGGCGGTTTCAGCGTTTGTGCTGATCGTGATCACGAGCCGTTTTCTGCGCTGTCGAGTCATGGGCTGTACCGGTGGATCCATCCGGACGATGAGCATCGTTGTCTCGCTCCTCCTCCCCATGCGGCCTCGTCTGCGCCGCTGGCTTTTGCGTCTGGGTCTCTTTTTTCATGCTTTTTCCTCCCTTCGCATTTAAACAAAGGAAGCCAATCTACGGGACAAAGTTCAGGTCAGTGTCACTTCAGGAGATGGGCGGGCAACAGGGGCGATGAACCAATTACCTCAGGACCGCGTCCACTGCAAAACAAGCGAATAGACTCTGAAATGGAAAACGACCCTGTACTGGCCGCCCTCGGCTATCTCAAAAACAACAAATTGATTTTGACCACAGCGGAATCGTGCACTGCGGGCTGCCTTGTGGCTTTGTTGGCGGCCGTACCTGGTACAGGAGAGGTGCTGGAAAGCGGCTACGTCGTCTACTCACCTGGCGCCAAGAAACGCCTGCTGAGGGTCAGCCCCGAAACCATCGAACGATACGGCCTGACCAGCGAAGCAGTAGCCTGGGAAATGGCCTTGGGCGCCTTGAGAGACAGCGATGCGAATGTGGTGATCGCCACCACCGGGGTAGCCGGGCCGGCGCCCGAATCCGGGATACCACCGGGGACGATGTGCTTTGCCTGGGCTTTCGCCGGCGAGCCAATAGCCGTTTTCACGCGCACTCAGCGTTTCTTCGGCGAGCGGTCTGAAGTCATGCGCCAAGGCGCCCTGTTCGGATTGGCCCGGCTCTCCCACTATCACCAGCGCTGGTTACGCGGTGAGCGCGCCTGAGGGGGTGGTCATGTCGGAAGATGAACTGATATCCAGGCATCAACCTGTTCAAGAAGACATGCCGATGCAGCAGCGCGTCTGGCGCTTTGAGCGCGTGGGGTGGTACGTGCTCGTGGCCATCGTATTGCTTGCCTTGGCAGGCCTGTTCGGTAATGGCCCGTTGAGCGATGCCCAGGTGGTAAGCCAGGATGGCCGGGTACGGGTCGAGTACCAGCGCCTCAGCCGAAGCGGCACGACAGACAGTCTTTTCATCACGGTTCAGGGCATCCCTGGTCAGCCGGTGGAGGTGCAACTCGAGGGATCATTGCTCCGTGACGCCAGTATCGAGACGTTACAACCGGAGCCACAACGGTCGCTGTCGCACGGCCAGGCCATGCTGTTCCAGTTGGGTACCAGGCAAGATGGCGTGGCCACCTTGTACCTGACCCTTCGAAGTGAGCACGTAGGCACTCTGGAGGGCAACGTCAGGGCTGGCCCTGAAAGCGCCGTTCACTTCTCCACATTCCTTTACCCCTAGGAGTGCGTCATGGATTCGATCCTCCGCGCAGCCGGGATGTACGTTGCCCTCATGCTGCTGTTTCGCGTAGCCGGGCGGCGCTCGCTGGCTGATTTGACGACCTTCGACTTCGTGTTGTTGCTGATCATCGGAGAAGCCACCCAGCAAGCGCTTCTGGGCGACGATTTTTCATTCACCAATGCCATGCTGGTAATTACCACGCTGATCGTTCTGGACGTCGGCCTTTCGCTCGCGAAGCTCAACTCCAAGTCTTTGGCCAGGTTTCTGGATGGGCACGCTACCCTGGTTGTCGAGAATGGGCGCTTTCTGCATCGCCGCATGCGTCGGGCACGCCTCACGGAGGACGATATCCTTGAGTCAGCGCGGGACAGCCAGGGCATTGAGCACATTGAGCAGGTCAAGTTCGCCATCGTCGAACGCAATGGAAAGATTTCGATCATTCCTGCCGAATGAGGCCTGGGGGCAACAGTAAAGCAACGACTACCGCCTCGCACACACACGCGATGATGCCAGCCATCGTAAGCATTGAACCGTGTCACTCCGTGCGTACTCAACCACGAGCAAGTGCTAGCTGATTCCGTGATGAGGTAACGCCAATGAAAGATCGGAAGAGCACACGTCTGAACTCCAGTCACCCGTCCCGATCTCGTATGCCGTCTTCTGCTTGA
>NZ_BCBQ01000158.1:0-6750 GCF_001320885.1 Pseudomonas sp. NBRC 111140 | reverse complement strand
ATGCTGCTGCAGTCTCCACGCGAGTACGATGATTTCGTGCGCTCGCTGCGCGAGTATTTCAGTTTCCGCCCCGCCAACGCTCGCGTCTGAACCTTGGCTTTCTAGAATCGCGCTAGAATCGGGTCGACCTCGATACAGGACGACCCCGTGAGCTCCAGCATTTTCTGGCACGACTACGAAACCACTGGCATCAACCCGCGCTGCGATCGGCCGCTGCAGGTGGCTGGTGTGCGCACTGACTTCGACCTCAACGAAATCGACGAGCCGATCAGCCTTTATTGCCGGCCCTCGGACGATATCCTGCCGCACCCGGCGGCCTGCCTGGTAACCGGCATCACCCCGCAGTTGCTGGCTGAGCAGGGCCTGTGCGAAGCCGAGTTCATGACCCAGGTGCACGCACAACTGGCGCAGCCGGGTACCTGTGGCGCGGGCTACAACACGCTGCGCTTCGACGATGAAGTGACCCGCTACAGTTTGTACCGCAATTTTTTCGACCCCTATGCCCGTGAGTGGCAGGGCGGTAACAGCCGCTGGGACCTGATCGACATCGTGCGCACCGCCTATGCCCTGCGCCCGGATGGCATCCAATGGCCGCAGCAGGACGGGCGCACCAGCCTGCGCCTGGAACTGCTGAGCAAGGCCAATGGCATTGACCACGGGCATGCCCACGAAGCGCTTTCCGACGTGCGGGCAACCATTGCCCTGGCCCGCCTGATTCGGCAGAAACAGCCCAAGTTGTATGACTGGCTGTTCCAGTTGCGCAGCAAGCATAAAGTGATGGAGCAAATTCGTTTGTTGCAGCCCCTGGTGCATATATCCGGGCGTTTTTCTGCGGCGCGTAATTACCTGGGTGTCGTATTGCCACTGGCCTGGCACCCGCGTAATCGCAATGCGCTGATTGTCTGCGACCTGCACCATGAAACCCTACCGTTACTACGGGAAAGTGCTGAAGTTCTGCGTCAGCGCTTGTACACCCGTCATGATGAATTGGCCGAAGGTGAATTACCGGTACCGCTCAAATTGGTGCAGATCAATCGCTGCCCGGTACTGGCGCCGCTGTCGGTATTGCGCCCGGCCGATCAACAACGGTTGGGTCTGGACTTGACGTTGTTACAATCGCGCGGTGAACAGTTGGCCAATCAACAGGCGCAATGGCAAGACAAGCTGGAACACATCTATGGCAAGGATGAGTTCGCCCCGAGTGAAGACCCGGAACAGCAGTTGTATGAGGGATTTATCGGTGACCGCGACCGGCGTTTATGCGAGCAAGTTCGTGCGCTGGAACCGGCGCAGTTGAGCCGTGGCCACTGGATGTTCGATGACCCGCGTTTGCCGGAGCTGTTGTTCCGTTATCGGGCTCGTAACTTCCCTGAAACCTTGACCAGCGAAGAGCGGCATCGGTGGTACGGCTTCTGCCAGCAACGCCTGAGCGACCCGCAGTGGGGCGCACCCAATACCCTGGGCGACTTTGAACAGGCGCGCCAGCAAGCCTGGCAGGGGGCCGACGAGGCGGGCCGGCGAGTGCTCGAGGCCTGGCAAGTGCATGCCCGTCAATTGCAGGCACAATTTGCAATTGGCTGATGGTAGGTAAACAAAAACGCCGGCAATGTGCCGGCGTTTTTGTTGTGTGAAGCAAACGGTGTATGCGGACTATCAGTCCAGCAGGGTTGCCCAGCTTTCAACCACATCGCCGCCCCAAGTGGCTTTCCACTCTTTCAGGGTTTTGTGGTTGCCGCCTTTGGTTTCGATCACTTCACCGTTGTGCGGGTTTTTGTATTGCTTGACCTTACGTGCACGCTTGGTGGCGGTAGTCTTGACCGCGCCACGCGGTGCTTTGCTCAGTTTCGACTCTGGGTCGAGCAGGGCAATCACGTCGCGCAGCGACTTGGAGTACTCGCCCATCAGTGTGCGCAGTTTGCCTTCGAACTCCAGTTCTTTCTTCAGCTTGTCATCCTGCGACAGGTTGGCCAGGCGGGCCTGAAGTTCCTTGATGGCTTCTTCGGTAGCGCGGTACTCGTTGATCAGGGACATGGAGTGTTCCTTAATGCGTGTTCAGAAATGTGTGGGGCAATAATAGACAGGCGATACTCGCAAGTAAACATAAGATTGGACCATTAACTGTTAATTAAGCTGTGACAACATTTCTCAACGTGAACAAAATTTTACATAAAGCCCATGTCTGCCAGACGCTGCCCGTGCATCGATTTGGGCCTGCATATGCCATCGTGGCTGCGATCAATACTGCGCTTTTGCTGGCGTGCCGCTAGAATGGGCGCCTTTGCGAAGTTCTGGAGTCTCATTCATGCGCACCTATCGTCTGGTGATCGCCTGCCCCGACCGTGTAGGCATCGTGGCGAAAGTCAGTAATTTCCTGGCCTTGTACAATGGCTGGATCAACGAAGCCAGCCACCACTCCGATGAGCAGAGCGGTTGGTTCTTCATGCGCCATGAAATCCGCGCTGAATCTCTGCCGTTCGGTATCGAAGCTTTCCGTGAGGCGTTTGCGCCAATCGCCGAAGAGTTCTCCATGGCCTGGCGCATTACCGACTCGGCGCAGAAAAAACGCGTGGTACTGATGGCCAGCCGTGAGTCTCACTGCCTGGCAGACTTGCTGCACCGCTGGCACACCGATGAGCTGGACTGCGAGATCCCTTGCGTGATCTCCAACCATAATGATTTGCGCAGCATGGTCGAGTGGCACGGTATTCCGTTCTTCCATGTGCCGGTCGATCCCAAGGACAAGGCCCCGGCCTTCGCCGAGGTGTCGCGTCTGGTGCAGGAGCACGCCGCCGACGTGGTGGTACTGGCCCGCTATATGCAAATCCTGCCGCCGCAACTGTGCCGGGACTATGCAGAGAAGGTCATCAACATCCACCACAGCTTCCTGCCTTCGTTCGTCGGCGCCAAGCCGTACCACCAGGCCGCCCTGCGTGGCGTGAAGCTGATCGGTGCGACCTGCCACTACGTTACCGAAGAGCTGGACGCCGGCCCGATCATCGAGCAGGACGTGGTGCGTGTCAGCCATGCCGACAGCATCGAGGACATGGTCCGCTTTGGCCGTGATGTGGAGAAGATGGTGCTGGCCCGTGGCCTGCGCTATCACCTGGAAGACCGCGTGCTGGTGCATGGCAACAAGACTGTCGTGTTTGACTGAAACAGCAGGTTGCCTGTGGGATTTTTGGGCCGCAAAGCGGCCCCAAAAATCTTGAAAGGATCGCTAATGGCCAAGCAGCGCAATGCCCCAACCGCTTCACCCCCACCCACCCTTGGCGAAGGGTGCCTGGCCCGTTACGACCCCGAAGCCCTGGACGAAACCGACGGCACCGACTTCCCAGGCGCCGCCGAACTCTGGCAACAGCTCAACCCGCCTGCCGCCGCCAGCGCTCCAGCAAAGGACGCGCCAGCAGGCACACGAACACAGGCCCGCCTGCCAGCAGATAAAAGTAGTAAGTAACCCCTCGCCATATCAGGATCGCCGCCGCTGCGGTCGAGCTGCCCACCAAGGGTGTAAGCAAGGTGGCCGAAGTCAGCTCGGCGGCCCCGGCCCCGCCAGGCAGCAGGCTGAACTGGCCGGCACTGAGCGACAGCATCTGCACCAGGAAGCTGGGGATCCACGCCAGCTCTACCCCCAGCCCCCGCAACACCAGGAACAGCACGCTGTAGCGCAGCCCCCAGTGGACGCAGGTGAGGGTGAACACCAGGCTCAAGGTGCGCTTGGGCAGGCGCCAGGTCTGTGCCAGGGCAGCGATGAAGTGCAGCAGTTTGCGCGCCCAGCGGCGTTTGCGCGGCGGCCCCATGCCCAGGCGCTGCAATAGCCTGCTGTTCATGCGCATTACCGTGCGTCGGTAGCGCAACAGCGCGACCACACCGGCCAGCGTTGTGCACAGCAGTAATGCACTGCCAAGCAGCATGCTTTCCTGGCTGCGGCCCAGGCTGTGGAACAGTGCGTAGCCGGCGATCGTCAGCATCGCGCAGAAGAAGAACACCAGGTCGTTCAGCTGGTCCATGGCGAATACCGCAGCGCTGCGCGCCGGGCCGATGCGATTGCGCGCCAGCAGGGCCATCAGGGTCAACGGGCCGCCACTGCCGCCGGGGGTGGTGCAGATGGCGAACTCGGTGGCCATCACCACGCCCAGGCTGCGTGCAGGGCTCAACTGCTTTGCCTGCTCGCCGAGCAACAAGCGCAGGCGCAATGCGTTGATGAGCCAGCACGACAAAATCATGCCAAGCAATATCAGCATCAGTTGTGGGTCGAACCGGCTTAGCCTTGGCAGCAGCTCGCTACCACCCAGCAGCACGGGCACCAGCGCTGCACCCAGCAATGCCAACGCCAGCCAGGCCCAGCGGTTCATGCTGGCACCTGGCGCTCCAGCCAGGCAGATTTGGTCAGCGGCTCGCGGCCGTCCTTCAACAGGCTTTCGAGTGTTCGCAGCCAATAGTCACGGGATGAGCGGTGGCGCATGTCCACAGGGTGCAGTCCGAGGCGCAATGTGCTCGCGTCCTGCCAGCGTTGACATTGCCAGTTGCACACTGCGCGGGACAAAGTACGACGCCATGCGCTCCGGGCACTCCAGACCAGGCCTGGCGCATCGATGGCTGTGAAGTCCGGCAAACGGTAAAGGTGTTGCGGTGTGCTGGTGTACTTCAGCGGCAGGCGGCGCAAGGCTTGCCGAGTGCCCTGGCTCATGAGCCAGGCGGGTGCGACAAAGCCTGCTACGGGCCAGCCTTGGTCCTCGAACAGCGCCAGGCCATCCTGCAGCCGGGTAAGCGCGGCGTGCTCATCGAGGCTATAGAACTCACCTTCATGCGTGTAGATGCGCCGCATGAAGTAGTCGATGGGGCTGCGCGGTGCCGGCCCTTCGTCGGCATGGGCGTAACCGTGCAGCGCCAGCTCGTCGCCGTTGGCCAGGCGTTCGTCCAGCACGCGGCAGAACGAGGGTGCCTGGTGCAGCGGATTACGCCGATGGAAGTCAGGGACCACCAGCCATGTCATGGGCACGTTGCCCAGCGCATCCACGGCGTGTACGAACGGCGCATAGTCCGGCCAGGTTTCTGGGGCCACATCATGCAATACCAGCAGGAGGCTGCGTTGCCTGGAGGAGGGCTCAAGCATGGGCACGCACCTGCGGCTGATGGCCGAGCACGGCTTGGTAGTGCTGTAGCAGGCCCGCCACCACCTTATCCCATGAATAATGTTGCTCTACATGACGACGGGCCTGCATGCCGAGCTTGCGGACCCCCGCCTCGAACGCCTCGCGCACTGCCATCGCCATCGCCCGACCCTCGTTGGGCGTGCACAGGCGGCCACACTGCTCGTTGATGATTTCAGTGAACGCACCTGCGCGTACGGCCACCACGGGTGTGGCGCTGGCCATGGCTTCGAGGATGACCAGGCCGAAGGTTTCCTGGTCGCCAGCATGCACCAGCAGGTCGGCACTGGCCATCAGCCGGGCCACCTCTGCAGCGGGGCAGAAGTGGTCGATGACGCTGACGTTGTGAGGCACGCTGGCCGGCATGTTCGAGCCCACCAGCAGCAGGTGGTAGGGGTGGCCGAGTTGCTGCATGCAGTCGAGCAGCACCGGCAGGTTCTTTTCCCGCGAGCCGCGGCCGGCGTAGATCAACAGGCGGCTGGTGTCGGCTATGCCCAGTTCGGCGCGCAGGTGCGGGTCGCGCTGGGCGGGATGGAACGTGGCAAGGTCAACGCCCAGCGGCTGCACGTGTACATCGCGCACGCCCAGGCGGCGCAATTTGTCGGCCATGACCTGGCTGGGCGCCAGTACCCGGTCGAAATTGCCGTACAGCTTGCTGACATAGGCTTCGACATTGGGCGTGAACCAGTTGCCCATGCGGTTGCTCACCAGCAACGGCAAGTCGGAATGGTAGAAACCGATTACCGGCACGTCGAGTTGGCGCCGGGCCTCCAGCGCGGCCCATGCGGTGAGGTAGGGGTCGCCGACTTCTATCAGGTCGGGTTTGAGCGTGCGCAGCGTATTGCACCATGGGGCCAGGCGTACAGGAAAACGATAGCCCTTGCCAAACGGCAAGGGTGGAGCGGGAACCTGGTAGATGCCATCGGCTTGGTGGGCGCTGGCGCCGGGGATCAACAGGCTGTGGCGTACGCCGTGGATGGCGTCGAGACGGTGATGTTTGGCATCAAGATAGGTACGTACGCCACCGCTGGCCGGGGCGTAGAACATGGTGATGTCGGCGATATGCACGATCAGCATCCCTCCGGGATCGTCTTCGGGTCTGTCATCCGGCGGTGGCTTGCCGGCGATGACGCGCCTAAAGGTTGACCTGTGTGAAGGATAGTTTGTTCGATCGGGGTTGGGTGGGGCAGGCTCGTCGAGTGGTGTAGGTTGTTTCGCGGGCTCGCCCGCCCCCACAGGTAGGGCGCAACCCTTCGGGGTTGTGCTGTCCTTGTGGGGGCGGGCGGTGCGGTCTGTATTTAGATGCGGAAGCTGCCCACCAGGTGCTTCAGGCGGCCAGCCTGCTGCTCAAGGTCGGAGCACGCGCGCAGGGTCGCCTGCAGGTTTTCCACGCCTTCCTGGTTGAGCATGTTGATCTCGTTGATGTCCATGTTGATCGCCTCGACCACGGCGGTCTGTTCTTCGGTGGCAGTGGCCACCGATTGGTTCATGCCATCGATCTCGCCAATGCGCACGGTCACGCTGTCCAGTCGCTCACCGGCCTGGTTGGCGATCTGCATGCTGTCCTGGCTGTGGCGCTGGCTCTGGTCCATGGTGTCGA
>NZ_BCBQ01000157.1:0-6783 GCF_001320885.1 Pseudomonas sp. NBRC 111140 | reverse complement strand
GCAAGGCTACTTCAGTCAACCAGCGGTAACTGGTTTAAAACTACCAATTGTGGACTCATAGCTCAGCTGGATAGAGTACTCGGCTACGAACCGAGCGGTCGCAGGTTCGAATCCTGCTGAGTCCACCATATCCCATCAAGAAGCCCGCTCAATCGAGCGGGCTTTTTGTTTTTCTGCAGCGCTGAATTGTTGCTCATGTCGATCTACGCTCTTCTGTAATGATTGTGGTGTAGCTTGGCGCCGCGCGCGGCACCCTAAATCAAATGTGCTTTCCCATCCACGACAACCGTCGCACTCATAGCTTCGAGCGTTGTCCCAGCTTTATCGCGCAAACGATTGTTCTAGCCAAAAATTTAAGCGATCTGACAGCTTTAGCAGTGTATGATTGCGCCCGTCAGCCCCGCCGGGGCTTGTGGAAAACCACCATGGACTTACCCAGTAGTTACTCGCTAACAAGATTCATACAGAAAGATCTGACCGATTGATTCTCCCGGCGTGCTCCGCTGCTGGGAGTGGAGTTCGCCTATGACTGAAGTAGAAGTAAAAAAAGCGCAAGAAAGCCTGCAGGATCGCCTGGCCCAGGTGGTCGAACTGCTGCAGCGTCAGCGCGTGGTCGAAGACCTGACCCATCGCCAGGAAGGCGCGCACAACGACCTGGTGGAAAACCTGGTCCACCGCCAGAACCTCGTCGAGCTGCAACGCAAGCTCGATGACCTGCACCCCGCCGACATCGCCTACATCCTCGAAGCCTTGCCCCTGGAAGACCGCCTGACGGTCTGGCAGCTGGTGCGCTCGGATCGCGATGGCGACATCCTGCTTGAAGTTTCCGACTCGGTTCGCCAATCCCTGATCGCCGACATGGACGATCACGAGCTGCTGGCTGCTGCCAAGGAGATGGACGCCGACGAGCTGGCCGACCTGGCCCCTGAGCTGCCGCGTGACGTTGTTCACGAGCTGATGGAAACCCTCGATGCCCAGCAGCGCGAACGCGTACGTTCGGCGTTGAGCTACGACGAGGAGCAGGTCGGTGCGTTGATGGACTTCGAGATGGTCACCATCCGCGAAGACGTCAGCCTGGAAGTGGTGCTGCGCTACCTGCGCCGCCTGAAAGAGCTGCCGAACCACACCGACAAACTGTTCGTGGTCGATTACGACGGCATCCTCAAGGGGGTACTGCCGATCAAGCGCCTGCTGGTCAACGACCCCGAGAAGAAGGTGGCGGAGGTCATGGCGACCGACCCGGTTTCCTTCCAGCCCGAGGAAGATGCCTATGATGCGGCGCAGGCTTTCGAGCGTTATGACCTGGTATCGGCACCCGTAGTAGACAAGAGCGAGCGCCTGATTGGTCGTTTGACCATTGATGAGATGGTCGACCTGATCCGTGAGGAGAGCGAGAGCGAAGTCCTCAACATGGCGGGTCTGCGTGAAGAGGAAGATATTTTCGCTTCGGTGTGGCGTTCGTTTCGCAACCGTTGGGCATGGCTGGCGATCAATCTGATTACCGCCTTTGTGGCTTCGCGAGTGATCGGGCTGTTTGAAGGGTCGATTGAAAAACTGGTGGCGTTGGCTGCGTTGATGCCGATCGTTGCGGGCATTGGTGGCAACTCGGGTAACCAGACCATCACCATGATCGTGCGCGCCATGGCGCTGGACCAGGTGTCGCCAGGCAACACCAGCCGCCTGATGCGCAAGGAGTTGGCGGTGTCGCTGATCAACGGCCTGGTGTGGGGTGGTGTGATCGGTGCGGTGGCGTTCTGGCTGTATGGCAGCTGGTCACTGGGGGTGGTGATGACCGCCGCGATGACCTTGAATCTGTTGCTGGCGGCGCTGATGGGGGTGCTGATCCCGATGACATTGGCCCGCTTGGGGCGCGACCCGGCAATGGGGGCGAGTGTGATGATCACTGCCGTAACCGACAGCGGCGGATTCTTCATCTTCCTTGGCCTGGCTACGCTGTTCCTGCTGTAGGTCGTTTTTCCCCTGTGGGGGCAACCCCCGCAGGGATATGTTGCTGCCAGTCAGTCACCCACAAAAAAGCCAGCTTACGCTGGCTTTTTCATGTTCGCTGCAAACCTCAGGAAGCGTCGGTGGCCATTTCCACATCGTGAGCGATGAGGGCGACCAGGGCGTTTTGCTGGCGGTGGGAAAGTTGGCGGAAGCGCTGCAGCAACTCGCGCTCATGCAGGGACAGTTCAGGGCTGTCCAGGCGCATGCTCAACTCGTCACCCAGCGCGCCTTCCTGGATAAGGCTCTGTTCCAGGCGCGCGATAATCTCGGAGTTCATGCTGCGGTGATGGTTGCGCGCTACCTCGGCAATGCGCTCACGCATCCCGTCTGGCAGGCGGACGACAAACTTGTCAGCGGTGCGGCTGGAATAAATAGCCTGTTTCATTGGGCGCATATAAATTGACCGGAGTTTGGTTCAGGGGAAGCGGTTCTCAAATTGGCCGCACGGGATGGAAGTACGACCGTGGCGACGACAAAATGTTCAACCGTCAGTGAAAAATGGATGCTCATCTTGCCTCATGGTCGCCGTTTCCTTGGCGTCAATTCTGTGACAAATAGTGAGCCGGATAAAGGCTTTATGCCAGTACCAATTATCAGAAATGAGCACTGGTTTGAAAAGTTTTACATACTCCGGCTTGCCTGACCGTCAGTCTTTTGCCGTCAAAAACTGGTAAAACACAGCAAAAGGCCTGGAAAACCCCTAGAATGCGCCGGTTTCCCTTTCATAGAGCATAGTGGCTATGCAACATGACGCAAGCGACCACCGATCAGGGACGGGCCGGTTGATATTTCTGATAGGACCGTCGGGGGCGGGGAAAGATTCCCTGATCGACGCTTCGCGTGAGCGGTTGGAAGCAGCCGGGGTGGAAATTGCCCGTCGCGTCATTACGCGCTCGGCCGAAGCCAAAGGCGAAGCCGCTCAAGGTGTCACGCCCGATCAGTTTGAAGCCTTGCGGGCGCAGGGTGAATTTGCCATGCACTGGCGGGCCAATGGCCTGGACTACGGCATTCCTCGGCAGGTGGACCAGTGGCTGGCGGCGGGCAGGTCGGTGTTGGTGAATGGCTCGCGGGCTTATCTGGCAGAGGCTTGTCAGCGCTATCCGGACTTGCTGGCCGTGATGGTCGAGGTCAAGCCGGAGGTACTGCGCCAGCGCTTGTTGGCCCGGGGCCGGGAAACTGCAGATGAAGTGGAACAGCGTCTGGCACGCAGCGTTCGCTTGCGTACGGCAACAGACCCGTCGGTGCATGTGCTGGACAACTCCACTGCACTGGAGGTGGCTGTCGCGGGGCTTTTCGCGGTGCTGTGCGACGAGGGTGTGTTACCTCGGGCATAGCGCTTCCAGAAAAGGATTACGCGAAAAAGCCCGGCGCAGACATGACAAATGCCAGCATGCTGGTTAACATGCTTGCCGTCCCGCTGTGCAGCGCTTGCTGCCGGTGCTTGCGTCTCAGTAGCTCAATTGGATAGAGCATCCCCCTCCTAAGGGGAAGGTTGCAGGTTCAATTCCTGCCTGGGACGCCATTTCTACCCTTTCCTACACACCCGCCTCACATCCATTGCAACGCGCGATGGTAATTCCATTTGCCCGCGGTCAATGCGCGGCAATCCCCTTGCTCTCAGTTGGTCGCCAGCTTGCCGGTCAGGCGCTGACGCATCACGAAGTACCCCGCCACGACCAGCAGCACCGTCAGCACCGTGAACCAGAACTGGAAGCGCGACGCCGGTTCGAACGCCTGAGTGCCGATCACCGTCAGCAAGGCGAGCAGCGCAACGATGTTGGCATACGGGAACAGCCAGGCGCGGAAGGCGTTCGGGTCGATCGCTTCGTGGCGGGTTTTCCAGCGCATGGCAACATGGGCGATGATGATGAAGATCCATACGACCATCACCAGGCTGCCGGTGCTCTTGGCCAGGGTCATGAACAGGTCGCCGCCGCTGACAAAGTGCACGGTCAGGATCTGGGTGCAGATCGACAGGCTCAGCAGCAGTGCATTGATCGGCACGCCCTTGGCGCTGGTGCGCGAGAACAGTTTGGGCGCGTGACCGCGTTGGCTCAGCGAGAACAGCATGCGCGAGTTGGAGAACATGAACGAGTTCATCACCGACATGAACGAGACGAACAGCACCAGTTTCATGGCTACCGCAGCACCACCGAAACCGGCCAGGCTGAACAGTGAAACGTAGGGCGAGGCCAGGTTGGCCTTGTCGGTCCACGGCAGGCACAGGATCAGGATCGACACTGAACCCACGTAGAACAGCATCACCCGCAGGATCACGCTCTTGATCGCGCGAATCACGTTCTGCCTTGGGTTCTCCGATTCACCTGCAGCCACAGCGGCAATTTCGCTGCCGCCCAGCGAGAAGATCACCACGATCACGCCGGCCATCACCGGAGACAGGCCATTGGGCATGAAGCCGTCATGGGCGGTGAGGTTGACCAGGCCGGGCGAGGGAATGTCGCTGTGCAGGCCAAGCAGGATCGAGAGGCCCAGCAGCATGAAGATGAGGATGGTCGCCACTTTCATCGCCGCCAGCCAATACTCCACTTCGGCAAACGAACGCACCGAGTAGGCGTTGCTGGCCATCAGGGTCACCAGCATCAGGAAGGCACCCGCCCAAATCGGCAGCCAGGGCAGGAAGTCATGCAAGATCGCGCCCAGCAGCACCGCCTCGAGGGTGATGGTCATCATCGACTTGAACCAGTACAGCCAGCCAACCGCAAAGCCGGCCCAGTCGCCGAGGTAGGTGTTGGCGTAGGTCGAGAACGACCCGGCATCCGGGTTGCGGCAGGCCATTTCGCCAAGCATGAACATGACCAGGGTAACCACCAGGCCGCCAATGAAATACGACAAAATGGCCGCAGGCCCCGCCGATGCGATCAGTGAGCCTGAGCCCATGAACAGCCCTGCACCGATCACCCCACCCAGCGCGATCATGGTGATATGCCGCTGCTTGAGGCTTTGCTTCAAACTGTTGGATTGCATTTCCTTGTCCTCTCTTATTATGGGGGGATCCGATAACGTCCCCCAACGCAGGCATCGTCATGCGCCTGCGTCCACGCGTGGCAAGTAGCTACCAGCCTGCCACCATGGACAATAAGGCCAAGGACCTCAAACGAATTCTGTGCAGAACATCCTGCCGATTTTTCCTGAGGGCTGTTTGTGGCTATAGCCCCCAGTGCTTGAGCGCCCATAACACGCCCATGCCCACTACCAGTGTCAGCAACGTACTACGCGTGCGCCACGCCACCAGTGCCGCCAGTACCGCCGCCGGTATCTGCGGGTTCATCCAGTCGAACCCGGCATGACGGTCCGGGAACACCACCGCCGGTAGTACCAGTGCTGCCAGTACGCTGGCCGGCACATACGCCAGTGCCCGGCGAAACAGCGGTGGAATGCGCAGCACCGTGTGCAGTTCGATGAACGACAGGCGGATGGCGAACGTGCCCAGGCCGATCAGGGCGAAGGTTATCCATTGAGTCATTTCGCTCATGATGCTTCCTGTTCGCTGTTGGCTTCAGGCATTGCTTGCGGTGTTTTCCAGCTCTCGATAACCAGCCCGGCGGTGATGCCGCCCAACGCACCCGTCAGCAGGCCGAGGTTGTACGGCAGGTCGGCTGCCAGCACGGCGAGCACACCACCGGTCAGCGCCGCGCCAAGCGTGGCTGCATTGCGTATGCCGGGTATCAACAGGGCCAGGAACGACAGGGGGATGGCGAAACCCAGCGACCAGTCTTCCGGAATGCCCGCGCCCAGGTACATACCAGCCAGCACCGAGAGGTTCCAGCCGAAGAACATGGTGATAGCCGTACCGGCGTAGTAGGGGTAGGCATGCTGCCCCAGCCCACCCGCGCCGATCTTCAGCGTGCACAGGGCGAACGACTGGTCGGACAGCATGTAGGCCATCGGCCATTTTTGCCGGCGCGGCAGCTGCCCCAGGTGCGGGGCCAGGCTGGCGCTGTACATCAGGAAGCGCAGGTTGATGACCAGCGCGGTAACCACCATGGTCACCGGGAGGGCGGCGTTCTGCATCAACTGCATTACCACCATCTGCGCCGACCCGGAATAGAACAGCAGGGTCATGCCGATGGCATCGGACGGTGACAGGCCCATGCCGATGGCGGTGACCCCGGTGATCAGGCCAAAGGGCACGATGCCAGAGGTCAAGGGCAGGGCGTTGTGGGCACCCTGCCTGAACGCTTGGGTCCCGCTGTTGTACGGCATTTGATTTCCTTGAAGGTATTCGGACGGTGCCAGTCAGGCAGCTCCACGTTAATGCGTGTGACAGTTGGTCACAACGTCAAATTCTTGGAATGATAGGCCCGAAAAAATAGGCCTGAAGCCGTGTACCTCGATAGCCCCACCCGTCATGCCCTGTCACTCAATGCCTTGCGAGCCTTTGAAGCGTCTGCGCGCCTGGGCGGCTTTGCCCGTGCCGCATTTGAACTCAAGGTAATTCCCCGTGCCACCGCTGCATTGCCGATGTGGGCTGGAGTGATTGGGCGGTGTGGAGCGGTGCGCTGATGCCCGGGCACAAGTTCATCGCCCGCTCCCTCAGAGAACCGTGGCTGCCTCAGGCCAGGTTCTGCTCGGCCGACCAGCTGGCGTACCAGCTACGGAACAGCGCGTATTGCTGCTCGGCATAGTTGCGCTGGGCGTCGGTCAGCACGTCGGTCTGGTTGAAGTGCAGGCTGTACTCAGTGTCGCCGTTCAGCACCATCAGGTGCTTGTAGTACAGCACCAGGTCGCAACCTTCATCGAACGACGACAGCACCG